>NZ_JBMJCT010000034.1:0-50332 GCF_049222185.1 Streptomyces sp. LaBMicrA B280
CGCCGTGCTGGCCGACCGCGCCTACTCTTCCCGCGCCATCCGCATCCACCTGCGGCGTCGGGGAATCCGCGCGGTCATCCCGCAGCCGTCCGACCAGATCGGCCACCGCCAGCGGCGAGGCCGGCGAGGCGGCCGCCCACCCGGCTTCGACCGCGAGGCCTACAAGCAGCGAAACGCCGTCGAGCGCTGCATCAACCGACTCAAGCAGTGGCGCGGCCTGGCCACACGAACCGACAAACTCGCCCTTGCCTACCAGGCCGCACTCCACCTCGCCGGCATCCTCATCTGGACCCGACGCTGACCAAAGAGACAGAACCTAGCCCCCGTCCGGCCCCGGATCTCCGCACCCCGGGGCCGGTACGAAGCACCCCCGGAAACTGTGTAGACTTACCGACGTTGCCGACCGCACCCTAGGTGCACGCAGCACGCCGCTTTAGCTCAGATGGCCAGAGCAACGCACTCGTAATGCGTAGGTCTCGGGTTCGAATCCCGAAAGCGGCTCAAATTAACCCCAGGCCAGGCTTCTGACCTGGGGTTTCTTGTATTCGTGAGTCTTGAAAACCGGGCTAATCGGTCACCTGCGACCTACGCATTTCAATGCGTAGGTCGCAGGTGACACTTTCTCGCCCCGGCGGGCGAAGTGCTTCTGGCCTGCTGTTTCTCCGTCTAGGACAGTTGGTCAGGCCATGCAGTGGGTCGCGGTGGACAACCGGTGGACAGGCGCGCTTGGCGCTCCTCCGCAGAGGTCTACCGCTGCCGTCCTAATGATGGTGAAGTGCGCCCCTCCTTCGCTGGGGAATCGGCGGCGTCGAGACTGGCCAGTCTCACAGGCCTCAAGAGCTGGCCTGCCTCGGAGGCGGCTATGCAGCGAGAGACGGTTGCGATACCCGGCGGCGAGCTGGGCGTGGGTGTCACCGCACCGTAGATGAACCGGCGGTACAGTGTCGCCACTGCGCCCCGATCTCCTGCAGCCTCACGTTCAGTCGCGCTCTTGGTGGACACGGGTGATCTCGGTTGAGAGGCTGTCTACCAGGCGTTTCGTCCTTATACAGGACTGTCCAACTCTCGGTCCGCCAGGCCAGCTTGGAAACGGCTCACTGTTTGGGGCGGTTCAGTGTTCCCTCCGTATGTGTTCCGACACCCGGTGGATTTGTTTGTCCAGGTTACGTACCTGGGTCGAGTTGCTACCGAAGGCGGCGGTCAGAAGTGGGCGAACGGCTTCGAGTTCCGCAAGAGCTTCGTCTAGGTGTTCCGAGGCGGCGAGCATCTGGGCGATGACGAAGCGCGACTCGCGGATTTGGTCTGCGGTATCGCGGCTCGCTGAGGCGTCGGCGTTCTGCACGTAGAAGCGGAGTTGGGGCAGCGACTTATCCGGTTTGTCGACTTCCGCATACGCGTGGCCTGCGTGGTAGGCACAGTCAAGGACGTACGAGTCGGTCGAGGCCAGATGCTTGCGGTAGGCACGACCGACGACCTCGAAAAGCGTGGCGGCACGGGTGTACTCGCCGGCGTAGAAAAGTGCGGCGGCGAGGAAGTGCCGCAGGCGCAGGTCCAGGAACGGATCGTGGGCGGCGCGGGCGACACCGTCATCGAGCAGCCGGATGGCCTCGGAGGGATGATCGTTTTTCAGCAGTACCCTTACGTTCGCCTGCAGTTCCTCGGCCTCGGCGTCGGTGAGCTTTCCTCGGCTCGTGGGCTGCTCCCTCTGCCTGGCCGGGGCAAGGAGGGGGCGACGGAATGGACGCGTCGGGTCCCGGTTCTCGTCGCCGCCTGCAGTGGAAACGCTCGGAGTCGATGCCAGGGGCAGCAGAGCCTCGTAGACCGCCTCCGCGGAGGGCCTCTCCCGTGGTTCCTTCGCGAGCATTGACGACAGGAGCGCGCTAAGAGCACCTGGTGTGTCGGCCCGTCGGCTCTGGACGGAGGGGGCGGGTGTCTGCAGGTGATGGGCCCGCAGCGGCATGCTGTCGGTCCCGTGAAAGGGCACGTCGCCAGTGAGCAGCTCGTAGAACAAGCAGCCGAGCGAGTAGATGTCCGAGGCGAAGGTCACCGCCTTGCCGAGACACTGCTCAGGCGACATATAGGGCGGGGTCCCGACGGTCTTGTCGATCTGAGTCAGACGTGGCAGCGCGCCGGCGCCGCGCAGGATGGCAATGCCGAAGTCTAGGACCTTGACCAAGCCGCCGTTGACGAGGATCACGTTGGAGGGCTTGATGTCGCGGTGAACGATGTCAACTCGGTGCACATCCGCTAGTACTGCTGCGATCTGGGCCGCGATCGACGCTGCCCATGCCACGTTCGGCGCTGCGGTGTCGTAATCCGTACGGTCGAGCACCGCTTCCAGCGTCGAGCCGCGCAACAACTGCATGACGAGCCACAGCTGCACGCTGCCATCGGGGACGGTTTCAACTCCCGTGTCGTAGACCGCAGGAATCCCGGGATGCTCCAGCTGCGCCGTGGTACGGATCTCGCGTAGGAACCGCCTACGGTCACGTTCCAGAACGTCAAGGATCTCCGCTGCTTCTGGACTGTCCGGCGAAGCCGGGATCGCAGCCGCCGGCGACGGGCGAAGCACCTTGATGGCGACGCGTCGGTCCAGCCGTTCGTCATAGCCGTGGAAGACCTCGCTCATGCCACCGCGGCCGATCGAACCGTCCACGCGGTAGCGTCCTGCGAGCAGAGGTCTTTCGGCTGGATGTTCTGTATCGTCCGTCATGCCCCACTCCTGCCAGAGAGCTCGGAGCATACGGCTCAGCCTGCCCCGCTGCCTGTCTGTTACAGCGATTACTGCTCGATCGCCTGGCCTCCGGTTTCACGACGCATCTCACTGCGAAGTTTCGCGAGGGCTTCGTCCCGCGCTGGTTCGGTGATGATCCGGTAGGCACGCTTGCGAGCCGCCTCCTTGATCGCCTTCTGGAACTCGTTGTTGTCGAAGTACAACTTCATGAAGTCGGTGTTGCGTTCGGCGTTCTCCGCGACGATGTCGTCGAGGCGGTCGTCGGCGACCTGTCCGAAGCGGGCCTCGTCGTTCATGAGCGCGATCTGCTGCATCGAGGTGTCCTCGACCAGGCCGACGACCTGCTGGTAGACCAGGATCTGGTCGGAGGTGCTCAGGTCGAGGCCGAAGCGCTCGTTGAGATCCTCGATGATTTCGGAGAGCGGTTTGACCTCTGGCTCGCGGTAGCCACCGCCGTCGGCGGCGTGCCCCCGGACGTTGCGGTCGCCCGCGGTGGAGAGCGAGACGTTGTGCCGGCCAGTGAACTCGAGCCGGAAATGACTCAGGTCGGCGTCCCCAATGTCCACCGAGGCCGAAGGCCGCCCCGGCAGGCGGATCAGCAGGATCCTGCCGTACTGGTAGAGGCGCTCCAGGTCCCGGTCGCCCCAGTCGACGATCTGGGCGATGAGGCTGTAGGCGCGTACGTAATCCTGCAACGCGCCTCGGAAGCCTTCGCGTTCGTCGTCTGTTTCCAGGGCGTTGAAGCGGTCGAGAGCGGGCTTGAGATACTCGTGGAGTTCGGCATGGAGCTTGCGTTCGGCGGCGTCCGGCATCCGGCCGGGGCCAGCTGCGGACAATACGCGGATGAAGGCTTCCATTTCCGATGCGGCGAGGAGGCCGTATCCCATCACCTCGTGCTGCTTGGTGTAGAGGAGGTTCGGGTCGCTCGGCTCGGTGATGGTCGTCTCGAACCAGTCTTCGAAGGCGGCCTGGACATCGACAGCCTCGTTGACGAAGTCGAGAATGTGCACGTCATCCTGCGACTTGAGCGGGTGGATGCGGTTGAGCCGGGAGAGCGTCTGCACGGCCGCGACACCGGTCAGCGGCTTGTCGACGTACATCGCGCACAGCAGTGGCTGGTCAAAGCCGGTCTGGTACTTCTCCGCGACGACCAGAAGCCGGTACTCATCCTGGGCACGCGCGACTGCCTGTGGATCGTCGGACTTGGTGTAGCCGAACCTGTCCGGCAACTGCCCCTCGGGGAACCCGTTGAGCTGGGCCTCCGTGAACTCCAGACCGGCGTCGTCCTTGAGCTGCCCGGAGAACGCGACGAGAGCGCCGCAGTCCTTGTACCCGCGCAGAGTGACGTACGCGCGAATCGCTTGGTAAAGGTCGAGCGCGTGCTGACGAGTGCTGGTGACGACCATGGCCTTGGCCCGGCCGCCGAGCCGCCCGGTGATGTTCTCTCGGAAGTCGTCGACGATCAGCCGCGCCTTCTGCTCCAAAGACTTGGGGTGCTGCTCGGCGTATCGGACAAGCTTGGTCTTGGCCTTCCTCTCATCGACATCAGGGTTCGAGATGGCCGACTCGGCCTGGTCGACGGCAGCGTTACGCAGGCGCCACTTGGTGTCATACGTGATGTAGTTGGCGAGCACGTCGAGGATGTAGCCCTCGTCGATCGCCTGCCGCATCGAATAGATGTGGAAGGGCACGTACATGCCCAGCTCGCCGGTGCGCTGATTCACCCGGTCTGGGTCAAAGGTGCCGAACAGCTTGAGGGTGGGCGACTTCGGGGTGGCGGTGAAGGCGAAGTAGGACAGGTTTGGCTGCTTGCCGCGTACCCGTGTCATGTACTCCACGGGGTCCTCGTTCTCCTCGCGAGGGGGAACATTCGAACCGAGTGCTTGCTTGATCTTGATCGCCGATTCGCTGCCCTGTGAGGAGTGAGCCTCGTCGATGATGACCGCGTAGCGCTTGCCGGACAAGCCCATGTCGGTGATCTTCTTCAGCACGAACGGGTACATCTGCAGCGTGCTGATGACAATCTTCGATGTGGAGTCGTCCAGGGAGCTGGCGAGTTGAGTCGAGTCCTCGTCGATCTTCTTGACAACACCAGGGGTGTGGTCGAACTGGAAGATGGTCTTCTGGAGTTGCCGGTCGAGGACCACCCGGTCGGTGATTACGATGATCTTGTTGAAGACCGGCTGATTAGCGGCGTCGAATAGGGTGGAAAGGCGGTGCGCCAGCCACGCGATCGTGTTCGACTTGCCGGAGCCGGCTGAGTGCTGGATCAGGTAGTTGTGCCCGGCCCCGTGCTCCCGTGCGTGGGTGACCATCTTCTGTACGGCGTCCCACTGGTGGTAGCGCGGGAAGATGCGGGGCGAAGTGTGCGGGTTCACCTTCGCGCCCTTCTTGTCCGGGGCCTGGACGTGGATGAAGCGGTGCAAGATCTCCAGCCAGTTGTCGCGCTGCCAGATCTGCTCCCATAGATAGGCGACGCTGTACGAGCCGGGGGCGCCGGCCGGGTTTCCGGCCCCGCCGGACACGCCAGGGCCGTTGGAGCCGAGATTGAACGGCAGGAACTGTGTATCGGCACCGCGCAGCCGCGTGGTGATGAAGGCTCGGTCGGGGTCCACGGCGAAGTGGACCAGGGCGCGTTTGGCGAAGAACACGTCGTTCGGGTCGCGGTCGCGGCGGTACTGCGCGACTGCGTGGTCGGCGTTCTGCTGCGTACTAGGGTTCTTCAACTCGGCGGTGGCCACCGGTAGGCCGTTGACGAAGAGCGCCATGTCGAGGGAACGGCGAGGGTGGCGGGTGCTGTAGTGCAGCTGGCGGGCGACGGTCAGCATGTTCGCGTTGTACTCGGCGAGTGCGTCCACGGCCAGGGTGTGGCCGGGGCGGAAGTACACTAGGTCGATCTGCACGCCCCGGTCGCGTACACCCTGGCGCAGGACGTCCAATACGCCCCGCGCGTCGACTTCGGCGGCGACGCGCTCCGCGAACTGACGTTGGGCGGTGTTCTGGTCGCCACCGTAGAAACCGATGAGCCGTTCCCAGGCTTTCGTTTGCGTCGCGCCGATGAAGCGGTACATCTCTCCGGTGTCGATGCCGAGCTCGACGTTGAACGTGCCTTGGGCGCGGGACCATCCGCGTGTGAGCAGCTCGGCCTCGATGTTGACCTCAAAGGCGTTTTCGGAGTGGGCTCCGTGGTTCATGCGATGCCCCCGGACGGGGTTGCGGTCGTGATGTCGAACTGGCCAGTGACAGCAGAAGTGATGAGAGTCTGGCGGCGTTCCGCGAGTAGGGCAAGCTGGCCGTCAATAGCATCGGCAGCAGAATCGATTGCGAGATTGCTCGACCGAATAACTTCGACGATGTTTCGCTGCTCCCGGATGTCTGGCAACGGGATCCGCAACCCTTGCAGATCTGGCATGTAAATAGTTTTGTGCGTCGAGCCCATTGCGAGCCTATTCAACAGATCGGTGCGCATCGCTCGGAGGCACCACAGCAAGAAGAATGGGTCGAGTTTAGGTCCACATGTCCAGGTCGCGAGATCCTGGCTCGTTGCCATGTCTCGCCCCATGACTGCCGAATATCCAGCTGACGCCGCTGTGCGGCAGAGGACTACCGTACCGCTTGGGTGAATTTCGGCGGAACTGTTCAAGAGTCCCGTCTCGCTGATCTTTTCGCGAGTCTCCGTGAGGACTTCGAGGCGGTCAGAGCGCATCTGACTTACTTCGCCCGTCGTGACCCATGGAATTGTGCAATCCATCCACCATTCCGGCTTGTTTCTGCTCGGCGTATGTCCACTTCCCATGCGAGCCACGTGGCCGAGCTTCACTGCTTCCCAGGTAGAAGGAAGGGTCTCGACCCAAGCCAGGGTCGACGGGATACGCTTTCTAATTTCCGATCCAGTTACCGCACTAAAGATCCCAGCCGCTCGCCGCTCAAGAAGTGCCCGCTTTGCGGCTTCTTGAATAGCCTTCAAATAGTCGATCCGTGCAGTCTCGGCGTCAAGGAAGTCTGCAATGCGGCGCTGCTCCGCTAGAGGAGGGAGAGGGATCGGTGATCCGGAGAGACGCTCTCGGTTCAGTTCGATCTGATTGGTCGCGCCTGAAATCAAAACTGAGTAAACGTAGTCCTGGAATGGCGTGGAAATGAACCAATAGTACATGTATCGAGGGTCTATGATTTGTGGATCCGCGCGAGTGACCGTAACGTGTCCGTCGGCAATGCAGGGGCGGTTGTCTGGTCCGGCTGTGAAGTAGCCGACGCGCCCCAGGGTTCCGGTCCCTGTTGAATTGATCAGGACGTCGCGAGGCAGCAAGTAGCCTTTGATTTTTCTCGGGTCACCGCTGTAGTTGTGGAAGCGCGTACGCTCCCAGTCGAGACCGGTGGCTTGGTTTGCTGCTTGGCTGATTACTCGGACTGGCCCATTTTCAACGTAGTCGGGCGCCGTGCCTCGATTGAGGAATGTTGAGATATACTTGAGTGGCGACCAGGACCACGAATCCGGGATCGTGATGTTGAAGCCTGAACTCATGCGGTCACCTCACCCAGCAACTTCTGGATCTGTGCCTCAAGTTCGCGCAGTTCTGCGTCGATCTCGGCCAGCGGCCGTGGCGGGGTGTACACGTAGAAGTGCCGGGTGAAGGGGATCTCATAGCCGACCTTCGTTTTGTCGTGGTCGATCCAGGCGTCCGGAACGTGCGGAGTGACTTCACGGGCGAAGTAGGTCTCGATGTCCTCGCTGAGCGGGATGTTCTCGTAGTCGCGCAGGTCCGGATCCGGGAGGATCGTTTCGATGCCGGCCTTCTTGACCTTCTGGACCTCACCCTTGGGATCCGAGACGGAGACCGCACCCCAGAGCCCCTTGAGTAGCGCCGCCGTGCCTGGCCACTGTGCACCGTCTGCTGCGATGGCCGCGTGAAGGGCGTCCCGTGCTTCCCGCTTAGTCCACCATACCGAGCCGACCAGTCCGCGCAGCGCCGCTACCATCGCTTCGCGGCCTTCCCACTTGGCCAGGGCCTTCGCGTTCTCCAGTGCCGACAGGGTGTCCTCGGTGATCTCAAAGCGTAGCTTCAGGGGGCGTTCGACGGTGATGCGGTGGTAGCCGAAGTCACGGGTCTCGAAGACCTTGACCTTGGCATGGTCCGGGTGGTTCTCGTCCCCCTCGCCCTTGAGTGCGTCGACGTACATCTCGGTGATGTGCTTGATCTGCTCGTCGTTGATCTGCTTGCGCTTTTCGCCGAAGGACTTACGCATCTTCTCCCACTGGTCACGGGCATCGACCAGAGCCACCTTGCCGCGCAGCTTCTCGGGCTTGCGGTTGGAGAGGATCCAGAAGTACGTGGAGATGCCAGTGTTGTAGAAGAGCTGGTCAGGTAGGGCGACTACGCCTTCCAACCAGTCGTTCTCCAGGATCCACTGGCGGATCTTCGATTCGCCGGACTCGGCCGCTCCCGTGAAGAGCGGCGAGCCGTTGAAGACAATGCCCAGGCGGGTCCCCTTGCCCTCGACGGGTTCCATCTTCGAGAGCAAGTGTTGGAGGAAGAGGAATGATCCGTCGTTGATGCGCGGTGTACCCGCACCGAAGCGACCCGCGTGGCCGATCTCAGTCTCGGCCTCGACCTCGTCCTTGACCTTCTTCCACTCCACACCGAACGGCGGGTTGGCCAGCATGTAGTCGAACTTCTGGTCCGGGTAGCCGTCGTCGCTGAAGGAGTTCCCGAAGTAGATGCGGCCGGGCTGGTTGCGCATGAGCATGTCTGCCTGGCAGATGGCCCAGGACTCCGCGTTGAGTTCCTGCCCGAAGAGGTAGACCTTGGTCTTCGGGTTGATCGACTTGATGTGGTCCTCGGCCGCGGTGAGCATGCCGCCGGTGCCGCATGCCGGGTCGAGGATGTTGATGACCTGACCCTCGCCGGCGATGGTCTCGGCGTCCGGGGCGATGAGTAGGTTGACCATCAGCTTGATGACTTCGCGCGGAGTGAAATGCTCACCGGCGGTCTCGTTGGAGTCTTCGGCGAACTTGCGGATCAAGTGCTCGAAGACGTAGCCCATGTCGTGGTTGGAGAGCTTGTCGAGGTCGCGCATCGTGTTGAATTTGCCGACGACCTTGTACAGGATCTTCGCGCCCGCGAGCCTGGTGATTTCGTTGTCCAAGTCAAAGCGGGACAGGATCTTCCGAACGTTCGGAGAGAAGCCGTTGATGTAGTCACGGAGGTTCTTCGCGACGTTCGGGGCGTCCGAGGCGATCGAGGCGAAGTCTTGATCGGAGGTGTTGTAGAAGGGCAGCTTGGCCGCGAGCTCAAGCAGCCGGTCCTTGTTCTGAACCTCCAGCGACGCGTTGCGGGCTCGCACCGCGTCGCGGGTTGGCGCCATCACCGCGTCGAGGCGACGCAGCAACGTGAAGGGCAGGATCACCTGCCCGTACTCATGGCGCTTGTAGTCGCCGCGCAGCAAGTCGGCGACCGACCAGACGTCGTTCGCCATCTTGGTGTGCGTGGGTGCTGAGGTCACAGAACTCTCGTCTCGTCGTCAGCCAGCTTGGCTTCATCAGTGTGCTGCGAGGTGGTGAACTCCGGTGCCAGAACACCGGTGGCCAGCCCAAGGAGGGTCTGCTCGATGACGTGTGTGCTCGTCTTCGCAAGCGTGGTGAGTACGTCTTCGAGCTGCTGGAGGTGGCGGAACGCGTCTCCGTAACGGCGTTGGTCGAAGAGGGGCATACGAGGAATGCGGCAGCGGCGCAGGTCCTCACGGCTGAGTACGCCGAGGGTGTTGGACACCGGCAGTGCGTTGGCGTCGATGCGCAGGAACGTGGCGAGGAAGTGCGCGTCCAGCCGGGTGTCGTCGATCTCGATGACCTGAGCGATGCCGATTTCGTCCTCGGCGCTGCCGGTAGCGACAACCGGCGGGCGGCCGTGCATCCGAAGAAGTAGATCGCCTGCGTGCGGGGTGGTCTCGCGGGAACGGATTCTCAGGGCGCCTGCACGTTCCAGCTCGCCGAAGGTCACGTACACGTGGTGCGTCGGCTTCGGCGGCGCGGCGAAGCGCGGAAGACCTTGGCCGAGGCTCGTGTACATGATCCGCAGCCGGTCGGTGACTCGGCGGAAGTCCTCGGGGCTCGCCTCGGTAGGAGAACTGATGTACCGGGAGGGCAGAAGGCTGGCGTCGCCGTCGAGGATCTCTCGGCGTGGAACGGCGCGGAATCTCGTCGGGTGGGCATCAGAGAAGAGACGTTGCCAGGCGGCGAACTCCTGCGGTACATCAGCAGGGTCGCCCAGTCCCGAGAGATCGACCATGCGCACTGTCTCCGTGGCGACCGCGTCGTAAGGGCGTTGCAGCACCCAGAGACAGAGCCCGGTGTCGGATGCCGATCCCATTCCCTTCGGCAGTGCGATCACATCGCGCAGGACCCCGGAACGTGTCAGCTCAGCGCGGATGTGTTCCCCGGAGGGCTGAAGGCTAGTACGGGGCGTTACGGCGACCACGGCCAGGCCGCGAGGCCGTAGATGGGCGTAGCAATGCTGGACCCAGGCCAGTTCGCCGTCACGTGGAGCAGCGACACCGAATTCCCAGCGCGGATCATCGGCCAGCTCGTCGGCCGGCCACCGGGGGAGGTCGAAGGGAGGCTCGCAGACCACTGCAGCCGCCTTGCCCAGGTAGGCGTCGAGTTGATTGTCCAGAAAGGAGTCGCCGGTGCGGATCTCGTACGGTGCCCCGTGTGCGTTGTTGCGCAGATTGCGGGCGGCGGCGGAGGCGGCTGACTCCTCGATTTCCTGGCCGACAAGATTGACGGCATCCCCGAAGCGGTCCGCGACGGCCAGCAGCAAAGTGGCGTCGGAACAGGCTGGGTCGAGTACCGCAGGTTCGTCCGTGAAACCGACCTCGATCGGTCGTGGCGTTGCGGTCGTGCGTGGCAGCAGCGCTGCCATCACCCTGGCCAGCAACTGCCCGGAGTCCAGGTTCGCGATTCCCAGCCCCGCTTCTGCCGTCGGCAGCTGGTCGCCGTGCGGAACAGGGTACGGCGCTTCTTGGGCCACGCGGTGGGTGCCGGTTTCAGTGCGGCCGGCCGTCGACAGCTGATCGCCCTTGCCGGTGGCTTCCAGCCACGCCTCGACCTCGGTCCGGGAGAACGTCGGCCTGCGCTCGTCACCGCCCACAGGCTGAGGGAACGCGGGGTAGCGACGGCGCCAGTTGGACACGGCGGCACGGCCGACACCCGCCAGCCTGGCGATTGCCGCGGCGGTCATCTCCTCGGACTCGGCTGGGGTCATGACAGTGACCATATCGGGCAGATTTCACCTCCGGCAAGCCCTTGTGTACACCTAGGCCCTCCGTCAACGAGCATCTGTGAACATTGATGACCTTCGTCAACATGCTTGCCTTCCATTGTCCGGTGTGGCTACGGTTCCTTCCGGTGAGAGCCCTTGGTCCGCCGCCTGCACCCGTCACGCCATCACAGCCCCGCACGCCCCAGTCGTCCCTTGGCCTCCTGGCGCCGGACGCGGCACGCCCGCTAACGGAACCGACGTTCCACAGATCGAGCAGATCCCCCGCCCTGAACACGGAGGAATCCCGGTGCACCATCAGCGCAAGGTCAGCACGAGCAGGCGGGAACCCCGTCCCTGCCGCCCCAAGCGGCAGACCTCCTGCGGCAAGACCAGGTTTGTCGACCGCATTGCGGCCGACCTCACGCTCGCCGGGATCCGCGCCCGCGGCCGTGCCAGGGGGAAGGACCCCATCCGCTCGTACCTCTGCCCGAGGTGCCACGGCTGGCACCTGGCCTCGGCCCCGGCCCGCCGTGTGCACGGCGGGCCCCAGATGACGACCCGCCGTCACTAACCGGCCGGAACCAGGTGCCGATGGTTCGAAGGGCACAACCGAACCGTCGACACCTGCCGCACGCGGTCAAATCGCTTCGCTGGCCAAGCGAGCTGTATGTGCACCAGAACGTCTCCCTGCCACAACCATCGAAGACGAGGACCCCCGTGACCCTTGAAGTCTCCCGCACCGTGACCCGCCCTCCTACGGCGAAGAAGACGCCGACCACCCGGAAGAGCTCGCTGCACCGGCTGCGCGCCAAGGGGCCCGATCGAGGCGAGGACCTCAGTGCCTTCGTGCTTCCCCGCTACTTGGACCGCGAAGGCTTCACGAGCCGTCCGGTCAACAAGGATGGCCTCGTCGGCCTGCTCGTCACCGGCACGATCGCCCCGGGCCGGGCCGACTGGTGCGACCCGCTCAGCATCCTGACGGGGCACCCCGTCGCGGAAGAGAACCGGACCTCGCTCGCCCTCTTCCTGGTCCGGACCGAGAACTCGGTGTACGGCATCACCTACGGCATGGGGCACCTGATGATCGACCCGGTCCGGATCGACCCCGGGTTTGGCATCGAGTTCGCCGTCCGCTGCCTGAAGGAGGACCGCATCACCAAGGTCCGCCGACAGGTCATGGACGCCCGTGGCCGCACCGACGAGAACTCCGCCACCAGCGGTGAGCACATCCGAGGCTTCGGCATCGAACAGTTCGGCGAGATCGTCAGCCAGATCTCCGGACAGATCGAGAACGTCCCCCTCACCTTCACCGCAGGGAGTAAGCGGCCGGCCCACGTCACTGGCAACGACAGGTCGATCAAGATACATCTTGGCAACTCGCCCGCCGCCCTCCTCCGTGACCTCCAGGAGATCGAAGAGGTGTGCGCGCGGCCCAACCCGCTGCCCGAGTTCGAGTTCATCGCCCAGGTCCGACCGCTCAGCCCGAAGAGCGAGCAGGCGCAGAAGCTTGACGTGCGCCTCGACGCCATGCTTGGCGAGGGGCAGACGAGCCGCATGGCGCTTGCTGTGCCCAGCGTGTGCAGGGAACATTTCGAGTTCGCCGAGTCTTTCAAGGTGACGCTCGCCGGCCATGCCGGGCAGCACGCCGAGCTTGACGTCGACCAGCTCGTTGCCGCTGTCCAGCGTCGTCCGGAGGGAGGTCGCCTGCGTGCGCTGCGCGAGGGCCGTATCCAGATGTTCTCCAGCACCGACGACTCCGAAGCGAACAGCGGCAAGGTTCCTGTCGACCACTGGTTCACTGCAGAAGTCCCTGACGGGGTTGCGCACTACTTCTACTGGCAGGGGAAGTGGTACGAGATCGGAGCCGAGTACCTCACCGTTGTCGAGCAGCGGGTCGCCGATCTCCTCGCCCAGCCTGCCAGCGTCACCATGCCGCCCTGGACCGTCGAGATGTGTGAGACGGGCGAAAGGTGTGGGGTTCCCCAGGGGCACAAGAGGCACAACGTGCATGACGAGGACTGGTACAACAAGGAGGTTGCCGCGCAGGATCGGTATGTATTGCTCGACAAGAACAACGTACACACAGAGCGCCTGCGGGGAGGCGGCCTGGAGATCGCTGATGCTCTCGGGCCGCAGGGCCAGTTCATCTGCGTCAAGAAGGCAGCATCCAGCACCGCCCCGTTGAACCACCTCTTCGCTCAGGGGCGCACCGGGATCGAGACGGTGCGCTTCGACCTTGAGGCCCGGAAGGACTTCCTCTCCAAGGTGGACAAGCTCTCTCCCGGGCACGCGCTGGACAGGTCGTTCAGTTCACCGACGCTCGTCTTCGGTATTCTGCTCAAGAATGGGGCAGAGCTGACCCCGGACTCGTTGTTCGCCTTTGCCAAGATTTCCCTCCTGCATACGGCGACGGCGCTCGAGGGGATGGGAGCTCGCCTCGAAGTCGTCTCGATCTCGCGGACGGCGGAGACTGGGATGGCACGCGCAACCACGGGCTGAAGCGTACGGTCCACGCCGCCCGAAGCAGGTCCGGCCCCTGGTCCCGGCGTCCGCTCGTGTGAGGGACGCCGAGCGGCTGGGCACTGATTGCGATCAGTCGCGAGCCATGCCCCGCGGTTGCTGACCGATCGACATCTCGAAGTCCTCCAGGCGCGGGAAGAGTAGGTCGGCACCACGGGCGTTGCCGTTGAACAACAAACCGGTCTTCGCATCCCACTGGAACGCGAGCGCCTTGGCCTTATCCGCGAACTGGCCCGCCGGCCGCGTCAGTCCACTGCGACTGAGGACGAGGAGCTGTTTCTCCTCGGCCGCGGCGACGCCGTTCAGCCGTTGGACCTCCGAAGTGGACATGCTTCGGGCGGCGTTGTGCCAGGCGACGTGGTGCGAATGTGAGACAAGCGGATAATTGGATTGGCCCCATTCGACGGCGAGGCCGAATGCTCGGAGCTGGCTCTCTACCCGGCGCACGAGGAGGTCTGAGGGAAGTTCCTGCGGGGCGGTCCGCTCGGCTGCGGAATGGGCGGGTAGCAGGAGTTCTTCCAGCAGGTCAGGGGTGCGCATGCCATCAGGAGCAGCGCGGAACGGAGGAGCGTCGAACGGGCTCCACGGGTGATGGCACTCCCACCGCGACTCCCTGGTGAGCTCACACGCCAAGTAGGCGATCGCCTCGGGCGATACGTCGATGAGGTCGGCGATATCGGGGAGCTTGCCGATGCCCTGAGGATCGCCAGCGCCCAGAGGATCTGCGAGCCGAGCCCACTGCCGTTCACGCGGATCGTAGATGTCAGCCCGCCAGCCGAGGGTCTTGTGGTGGGAGGCGCGGTAGGCGAAGTCGCCGTAGGTGGCGTCGAGATAGGACCGTGCCCCGGTCCTGGCGATCCCTACTTTCGGGTCCCACCATTCATCGACGTGGTGGTAGAGGAAATAGTGGTTCTTGCCCACAACGTTGTGCACCACCGCGCCGTTGGCGGTCAACTGGTCGGCCAGCTGGACGATCGGAGTGACTTCCGATTCTCCCCACTTCCAGGGGGACGCGACAGAGCGTTCCTGGAGCTGCGCAGATGCGGCGGCGTGCAGGGTATCCACCAGGTTCTCGTCGGACATCCCGTTGAGGGGCAGGATGATCGGCCGACTTCTGATGACCGGCGCTGTTACGGCCCAGACATGGATCCCCCCGATCTTCAGGATGGCGAGGAGAGCGCCTTGAGTGTCTCCCAGGTCGATCTTGACGTAATGAGGTGGGATGTCCGGGACCGAGACCGTCGACGCGAGGTCAGGGTGTCGCATTCTGAGGAGGTCGGCCAGGCTCCTGAACTTCAAGTACATGCCGAGTGAGGCGACTACGTCGCCGGGCGGGAACTGCAAGGACATCCCCCGGGAGATTCGCAACCACGGTGATTCGTACGGAGATCATGTCACGAGGAGCCTCATGGGACCTGGGGCGGTGAGATGACTTGTGGGTGCATCATCGTGCTGCTCGCCCATCCCGCGAGAGAACGACGGGCCACCCGTACAACTCTTGGTCCCAGTGGCCGCCGACAGCGTCGGGTACTCGCGGGAGCGGCTGATCGAACTTGCCGCCGGCGGAACACAGACTTCGACAGGACCGTTCTGGCTCAGATGCTGGCCGGTGTCGGTAGATTCAGCCATCGGCTGTTCCTGGCGTACGGGTGGATCAGGTCCGGGTTTACGGCGTCCGCGCGCAGTTCGAGGTCTGGCGACAATAACTTCTGAGCCCGGACTCGGAGGGCGCGCGTGCGACAGGGTCCCATGCTTCTTCCCCGCCGCAAACAGGGCCCACGCGATTTCAACTGTGCGTTCCGGTTCAGTACCCCTGGTGGCTTGCGCATCCAGCCGGGAACCTCCGAGCCTTGGTCCCCGGTGTCGCTGGGTCTGCTTTGCGGCCCACGATCACAATCGGTTTCGACCACTCGTACGGGTGAATCTCTTGTTCTGGGAGGTTCTTTCCGAGTGCCTATGGATGACGCTGGTGATCGGCCAGGGGGCGTAAGAGGCTGCGGTGTCGATCCGTGTCATGGGGAGGGTGCGGTGACAGAGCGACTCGGGGCGATCGGTGGTGCGGCCCTAACCCGTGAGGACCTGGTGGCCTTGCCACCCACGGTGGATCTACAGACAGCGAACAGAGCCCTCTCAACAGGGAGGTCTACCGGCTACGGTCTGGCGAAGCCGGGTGAGTATCCGTGCAAGGTGCTGAAACTCGGCAACGCCTACCGGGTAGTGACCGCCGACCTCCAGCGTTTGGTGGGGGTCGAAGACACACCGCAGGAACCGACGCTCGCGGCACCGCCGTCGGACCGGGGGAAGGCCGCCAGCGGGCATGAAACAAGAACACGACGTTGCTGCTGTCACTGCAGTTGCTGTTCCCTGCGGGACGCGTAGGGGTGCCACGCCCTCAGTGCTGCATTGTAGGTTTGCAACAGCCAGTGCGGCGAACAGGCGAAGGTAGTACCACTCGTAAGCAAGACGCTTGTGCCGGGCCGCCCAGTGGCCGGAGTCACCTTTACCGGTGGACGGCCGGTGGACAGACGCCTTTGGACAGCGCAACACGAGGTGGTGCGGGGCAACCTGCTGCACATGCTCTGACCAGCTCAAACGCTACTTCGCAGCACAGTTTGGCAGCGGTCGGCACAAGCCTTCTCGGTCTCGTAATGCGTAGGTCTCGGGTTCGAATCCCGAAAGCGGCTCCACTGGAACCCCAGGTCAGAAGTTCACTGACCTGGGGTTTTGTCGTTCAGCGGAGGCGACGGCGTCGCCGGGAGCGGGCCGCGCGACTATCGCGGGCATGGCCGCGCCCAGCCCGTTGGGGCGGGTGAAGGCGAGCCTGCCTCCCTTGCGTTCCGGGTCGGCGCTCGCGTGCTTCGTGCACGGCTTCGAACTGCTCCGCCTCCAGGTCCACATACGGCCAGTGCAGCCCGAGCATCTCCCCCTGTGAAACGAGATCGCCGCCCATCGCCCGCGGCCGCCCCAACAGCGCAGGGGCATGCGTACCGTCCGCCGCCACCTCCACCTGCCCGGTCTCGACCCGGCCGATAGGGCGGATTCGGGCCCGGGCATATGCCTGGACCCGGGCTCTTCACAAGATCAGGCAAAGTGTTTACAAAGCAGAGCCCATGCGCCATGATCATGTGCAGCACCGCACAACTGCGGTCGGCAGCAACCTTGGACCAGCAGGGTTGTGTGTCAACGACGGGGAAGTTTCTTCATGTACAGCCACACCATCCGCCTGGGTGGCTTTGCGGCGCTGACCATCGCCGCGCCTCTCAGGTTCAACAGCTTCAGGCCCTTCCGCGAGCGTGCCGCGACATCTACAGGCGCGGTTTCGGCATGACGTCGTACTCGGTTCTCGTGCCTTTCGTGCCTCGTCGGCCTGAGCAACTGCTGCCGTACGCGGGCCTGGTCCACTGGACCCAGGCAGAACGACTGTGGCAAGGCCAGGCCCTGCTCGTGGAGCCTCACCAGGGCTTCGCGCACGCGGCAGGCTCGGGTTTCCGAGTCCCTGCCGGGCTCGGTGTGACGCTCATGCCGTTGCGCCATCCCTTCGAGGCCGCGCTGCAGGCTCGGTCACTGGCGATGACCACCGGTCAGCCCGTGACAGCCGGGTTCGGTCCAGGGGCGAAGTCCCTTCAGCAGAGCTTGCTCGGCGCGCCCTACGCGAGCCCGCTGACCGCGGCGCGGGAGTATCTCACCGCCGTGCGCGGGCTGTTGGCGAACGAGATCGTCGACATCAAGGGTGAGTACGTCTCCTGCCACGGCTCTCTTCCGCCCTTCCCGGCGCCACCGGTGGAGGTCGGCCTCGGAGTTCTGCGACCGGGCATGGCCCGGCTCGCCGGTGAGCTCGCCGATGTCGCCATTACCTGGCTGACGCCTGCCGCCTATCTGCGGGACGTTGTGCTTCCGGCGATGCGTGCCGGGGCGGAAGCGGCGGGGCGGCCGGTGCCGCGCCTGACCGCGATGGTGCCGGTCGCGCTCAAGCACCCCGGTCACGAGCCGGCGGAACTGGCGCTGGCCGGCAATGCCGCCCACCTGAAGGGGCCGCACTACATCGACATGCTGCGCCGGGCAGGTGTGGAAGTCGAGGGCGGGGACCCGGCGGCCGGCGCCAGGGCCCTGGTGGGCGGCGGGGCCTTCCTCAGCGGGGACACCGACCAACTGCTCGAACAGCTCAAGGCGTATGAGACAGCGGGCGTGGATGAGGTCGTCCTGAACCTGACGGGCGTGTACAACCTGGTCGGTGCGCAGGCGGCGATGGCCGACCTGAAGGCGCTTCTGGCCGCTCTGGCCCAGTAAGTGCGTAGCCGCTCCGGCTCATAAGGCGCGCCGTCGACAACGGATGTCGGCGCACCGACCCGTGCTGCCCCGGTCCAGGGCACAAGCCTGGCCAGAGCAGGAACGGTTCGGCTTGCCTCCGAGCCTTCGGGTCCTCAGATCAATCCGAGTCGTCAACTGAGTGTGTGAACAGGGGAAATGCATGTCTGCGGTGAAAGAGCACCTGATGAGCTGGGCAACCGGCCGCGCGGGGCGTTTCCCTCGTGGGCGGGAGTCTGCCCTGACGGTGGTTCTCGAGGACTCTGAGCACCTGTCGGCTCTGTTCGCCTCCGACGTGGTGGACGCCAGCACGATGGTCTTTGCGCCCGGTCACGCGGGCGGCACGGACGGTCCTGTGGTCATCGGCTACGAGGGCTCACTCAGTGAACCGGGCGCGGAGTTCTCCCACGATCCCGGCTTCTACCTTCAGATCCAGGCGTACGGCATCAGCGAGTACATGTCGGTGGTCGGCCCCACTCTGATCCGGGTGGCGGACGGAACGGACTTCGAGATCTACCTTCGCGACGCCGACCGCGCACGCCACGAGGGTGTGTTCGCCGAGTTCCTGACCAACCCGGTGATCCAGCTCGCGGATCTTCCCGCCTTGGGAGCGGGTCCGCAGGACGACGGCCCCGTGCTCCGACTGCACGTGGGGCGGTCCGGGGAGTTGTCGACTTCCCCGGGCGGCAAGCGACTGGGCACCGTGGGTGACAGCTTGGACCAGATCGCCGTCGAGTGGGCGCGCGTGAACTCCGAGAGCGCACAGCCCTGCGCGGTGTGCCTGGGCGGATGGCTGCCGGAGCCGACCCGGGCCTCCGCGCTGGCCGAACGGCCATGGCTCGGACGATATCTCGCCGCCCTGCACGGCATTCGTGATCTCCGGGCGCGAGGTCTGAACATCACCGGGGTGTCCGGTTTCGGCCGTCGCCTCGTGGCCGCCCTCAGTGAGCTGCCCGACGCGGCGGACGCCGTCGATCCCGCATTGCCGCTCCTCCTGTGGACAGACGACTCGGTGTACGCCCACAGCGCGTCCCACGGGCGGAGTTTTCAACTGGACCGCGCCACCGCCGAGGTGACGGAGGCGCTGCTGGTGTGCGGTTCGGTGGAGGCCGCAGCCCGCTTCGCCGACCGGGAGAACCTCGAACAGGTGCGCGTGCTGTTCGATCGTGCGGGCATCGAACTCGGCTCCCGCGTTCTCCATGCTGCGGGGACGCGATGAGGGACATGACACCGAACAGGCCCCTGATCCCCGGCCGCGCCGGCGCGCTCCTGGCGGAACTCGGCGACAGAGCGGTGTGCCGCGACCTCTACGACGAGGTCGGCGCGCCCGTCTACCACGACCTGGCGGGGCAGGACACACACGAGGTACGTGAACTGCTCACACTGGTAAGGACCGTACCCGGGCCGGTGCTCGACTTGGCGGCCGGCTCCGGACGCCTGACCATGCCCTTGCTCGCGTCGGGACGGGACGTCACCGCACTGGAGCTCTCCGGCAGCATGCTGAAGCTGCTGAGCGCACGGCTTGCCGAGGCGCCCGAGGCCCTGCGGAACCGGTGCACACCGGTGCGGGCCGACATGAGCGACTTCGCTCTCGGGCGGGAGTTCGGTGTGATCGTCCTGGGCACGACGTCCGTCTCGCTACTGGATGCCCCTGGCCGGAAGGGCCTGTACCGCTCCGTACGTGCCCACCTCGCACCCGGTGGCCGCTTCCTGCTGTCCACCGTGGACTTGACAGCTGATGAGCAGGCGCCGACCGAGACCGAGGTCGAGTTCACCGCCGACAGCGGCCGGAGTCACCGGGTGTTCGAGTACTGGACGCCCGGGGCGGAAGCCCGCACCGTCACGGTGTTCCCGGCGGTGACCGGAGCGGGACAGGTCGACGTGTGCACCACCACCATCCGCGTCCTGTCGGCCGGTCAGCTCGAAGAGGAACTGCGCCGGAGCGGGTTCGCCGTGTGCTCCCGGCGTCTGCTGCCCGACGTCGGCGCGCGCCACCACAGCGTGCTGATCGAGGCGGAGGTGACCGCGTGACCTCGCGGCGAAGCGCACTGTGGCCCTCGCTGCTCACACCCGATCAGCAGGGCCGGGACGACCTGTGCGCGGTGTCCGCGCAAGGCGTGCGCGTGAGGTTCGCCGACGGGCGGGAACTGCTCTGCGGCACCAGCGGCCTGTGGAACACCAACCTCGGATACGGCAATCAGGCCATCGCCGAGGCCGCCGCCGAAGCACTGCTCACGGCCTCGTATCTCAGCGTCTTCCGCTACGAGAACGAGTACGCCCGACGTGCGGCCGATGCCCTGGTGGAGCTCGCGGGTGCCGGACACTACGGGCGGGTGCTGTTCTCCACCTCGGGCGGCGCGGCCAACGATCTCGCGACGAAGCTTGCCCGGCAGTACCAGGCACTGCGCGGCAGGGGCGGGCGCAAGGTCGTGGTCGGCTTGCGCGGCAGCTATCACGGTCTGACCTTCGGCGGCTTCGCTCTGACCGGTGAGGACCTGGGACAGCAGGTCTACGGGGTCGACCAGCGGCTGGTCCGGCACGTCACCCCGAACGAGCCCGGGGAACTGGCGGCGCTCATGGCCCGCCAAGGTGCTCAGGTCGCGGCGGTGGTGGTCGAGCCGGTGCTGGGCTCGGGAGCCGTGCCGCTCAGTGAGGAGTACGTCGCCGAGCTGCTGCGGCTGCGCGAGGAGCACGGATTCCTGCTGGTGGCCGACGAGGTGGCCACCGGGTTCGGCCGCACCGGGGACTTCTTCGCCTCCCAGCGGTGGCCGGCCCAGCCCGACCTCCTCATCACCTCCAAGGGCCTGACCAACGGCACCAGCGCCGCCGCCGCGGTGCTGGCCGCACAGTCGGTGGCAGACGCCTTCGACGATACGGGCGTGGTCCTCAGCCACAGCGAGACGCAGGCCGGAACGCCGGTGACCTGCGCGACCATCCTGGCCACCCTCTCCGAGATGCGCAGGCTCGACGCGGTCGCCCGGGGACGGAGGCTGGCCGGCCGGCTGGAGGAGGAACTGAGCACGCTTGTCGCCGAGCATCCCCTGGTGACCGGCACGACGGGCGTGGGCTGCTTCCGGTCGGTTCGGGTCACGGCGGCCGACGGAAGCGGAGTTCCGCTGCCGCAGTCCGAGGTCCCCTCGCTCGTCGCCGCGGTCCGGGAGGCGGGTGCCATCGTGCACCCCGGACTGCATGGCATGCAGCTCTTCCCCGCACTGACCTACACCGACGCCGAACTGGACGAACTCCTCGCTTGTGTCCGGGCGGGTCTCGGCCTGTATGCCGACCGGGTCGCCGCGCGAGCGGAGGCCCGGGGATGAGGACCACGGGCGACGACAAGCGGCAGCCGCTGAGAGGTACGGACGAACTGGCGCGGCTGCTGAGGAAGGACGACGCCATCCGTGGCCGGAACGCCACGGTTCTCGTCGACGACGCGGTCCGTGACAGCGTGATCCACCAGCGAGTCGCGGGCGCCCTGGGCGGGGCCTGTGCCGAGACCCTCGTGTTCCACGGATCCGGCGATCTGCGCAGCGTGCTCGCTCTCGCGGAACGGCTGGCCGGTGCGGAACTGGTCGTCGGGCTGGGGGGTGGCTCCCTGCTCGATCAGGCCAAGCTGGCCTCGCTGGCGGTGGCGGGCCCGGAGGTGTGCGCCCGGCTGACGGTGCCCCAGCGCAGTGGCCTGATCGTGCTCGCTCCCAAGCCGTTCCGGCCTGTGCCGCTGATCGCCGTACCCACCACCGTGGGCACGGGATCGGAGTCCAGCGCTGTCGCATGCCTGACATACCCGCAAGGAAAGCGGCTGGTCATGGGCAAGGCGCTGCGGCCCGAGAGCGCCGTGATCGACCCTGAGGCCACGGTCACGCTGCCGCAGGAGCTGATTGCCGAGGGTGTGCTGGAAGCGCTGTTCCGCTTGGTGAGCCCGTATGTCGGCGACCACGGCGACCTGCCGCCCCAGGACGCGCACGTGGAGGACGCCGCCAGGCGACTGGTGCGGCTCGGGTACGAGGTGCGGGACGCGGAACGGGCTGGACAGCGGTGCTCCGACGGGCTTCGGCTGGAGATCGCCGAGCTGAGCGGCAGCAGTCATGACGAGTGGTTCCACTCGGGCCGCGATCCGTACGCGGTCAAGGGCTGGCTCGTCGCCAACGAGCTTTCCTCGGCGCTCGCGATCCGCAAGATGACAGCGGTGGCCGCCCTGTTGCCGCCGTTGTGGCGGGCGATCGACGCCGGCGAGAAGCGGCTGGGCTCGGCCCGGCGGCTACGGCGGCTGTGGTCACTGCTCCGGTCGGAAGGACCGCAGCAGCTTCCCGCAGACCCGGCCTGTGGGGTGGCCGCACTCGTCGACTCGTGGGGGATCGACCGGAGCGTCCCCCTGACGCTTGACCATGCCGAGGCCATTGCGCTGCGGATCGTACGGGCTTGGGGGGCAGGGCTGCCCATGCTCGGTGGTCTTGCCGCCGACGACCTGTTGAGCCTGCTGCGCGAGGCCGCCGGACCGGAACCTCCGGTCCAGGAGCCGCCCCCGGCAGCCTGAGCAATCGAGGACTTCCGTTTCGGCCCGCAGCCCAGCGGCTCGAAGCGGGGGAAGTGCAGAACTTCGACAAGAGAAGGAGGGGAAATGCAGGAGATCGAGAAGATCCAGCCGGTGCTGGAGCTGGGGATGCAGGAGCTCGAGGCCATGGACGCGCCCGGTTGGTGGACCGCCGCCGGTGTCGGCGCCGGAATCGTCGTCAGCGCCTCCGCCGCCTACGGCAGCGCCGCGCTCTCGGCCGCGGCGATCACCTGATCCCGGTCGTTGTCAGATCACCGGAAAAGCGACCGGTGACGACACGATCGAGAGACGTTCGGACCTGAATGTGAGGGGGTGTCATTAATGCAGGAGATCGAGAAGACCCAGCCGGTGCTGGAGCTGGGGATGCAGGAGCTGGAGGCCATGGAGGCCCCCGGTTTCTGGACCGGTTTCTCGTACGGCGTCGCCGTGAGCGGTACCGCCGCCGCGAGCGCTGCCGTCAGCGTGGCCGCCAGCATCGCCACGTGACGAGCTACGGGAACTGAGCCGGGAGTCTGTGGTGGCGGGCATCATCCGTCACCACGGACTCCCGGCCGCCACACAGAAAGTAGCACCAAGCGGTGGATGAGGAGCAGGCATGAACAGTAGGAGCCAGTTGGGCATCACCTCGGCGATGGCCGGCCTCTGTGCGCTGATCGCGCTGGGAGTGGTGATGGCCACGATGAACCTGTCCGGAGGGGTACGTATCGGCGTCACCGCCGTACTCGTCCTCGCGCTGGCGGGCGCCATGGCCGGTGTCGGAGCCGCCGTGGCACGGAGCCGTCGTGAGTGAGGTTCCCGTCATCGAGTTCCACGGCGTCAGCAAACGGTTCGGGCCGGTCTCGGCCGTGGAGGACCTCTCCTTCACCGTCCGGCCCGGACGGGTCGTGGGCCTGCTCGGCCGCAATGGCGCCGGCAAGACCACGTCGCTGCGGATGCTCCTCGGACTGACCCGACCCACCGCGGGGAGCGCGACCGTACTCGGCCACGCCTACGGCGATCTGCCCCATGCCGCCCGAAGGGTCGGTGTCAGCATGGACGCGATCGGACCCACCCCGGGCACCACAGGCCGCCGCGATCTCCTGGTCTGGGCCAGAACGCTGGGTCTGTCCAGGGCCCGGGTGGACGAAGTGCTCGACCTGGCCGGCCTCACCGACAGCGCCGATCGCAAGGTCAAGGGCTACTCGACCGGCATGAGACAGCGGCTGTCCCTGGCCACGGCACTGCTGGCCGACCCCGAGCTGCTGGTACTCGACGAGCCGGTCAACGGCCTGGACCCGGACGGCATTTGGTGGCTGCGCGGACTGCTGCGCTCCCTCGCCGCCGAGGGACGCACCGTTCTGCTCTCCAGCCATCTGCTCGCTGAGGTCGAGCAGACCGTGGACGACGTGGTGATCCTGCAGCGCACCCTGCGCTATGCGGGCGAGCTCAGCGCCCTGACCTCCAGCGGCACGGAGCGTCTGGAGGACCGCTTCTTCGAGTTGGCGGGAGCGGGCAGCGGAGGGAATACGCATGCGTGAGGCATTGTGGGGCGAGTGGACGAAGGCATGGACCGGCCGCGCCTGGGCCGTGCTGGCCTCGGTCGCCGTCTTCATGTCCCTGCTGACGAGCTTCGGTTACGCGGCCGAGGGCGACAAGAGGATCGGCACAGGCCAGACCGACATCGCGGCCGTCACCGACGACGTGGTGCGTTCGTGGATGATGACCTTCCTGTTCGCCTCGCTGTTCGGCGCGCTTCTGGTGACCCGGGAGTACGCCTCCGGGTCCGTCAGCCGCTCCGTGCTCTTGACCGGCAGAAGTCGCCTGTTCACCGCGAAGCTCTTGGTCGGCACAGCCGCGGGTGCTCTGTCCGGGCTGCTCGCCGTCCTGCTGGCGGCCGTGTCGAGCTGGGTGACGCTCGCCGGGTACGACCGCGGTCCTGAGTGGACCTCGGAGACCTCGCTGATCGCCCTCGGCGTGTTCGCCTGCAATGTGCTGGCCGCCCCGTGGGGTGTCTTCATCGGCTGGATCATCCGGCACCAGATCGGCGCCGTCGGCGCGCTGATGGCCCTGACCCTGCTCCTCGACCCCGCCCTGCAACGCCTGGTACCCGATCTCGCGAAGTACCTGCTCACGATCGCCATGAGCGCGGTCTACCGCGATGTGCACACCGATCTGCTCTCCCCCGGAATCGCCCTCCTGGTCATAGCGGGCTGGCTGAGCGCGGCAGGGTTCGCGGCGCACAGGCTGTTCCGCTCCCGCGACATCACGTGAGGCCGACCATCATGTCCTCCAAGACCGCGCCGCCGGTCGAGATCGCCCCTGAGCTCCTGGCCCGGCCCAGGCTCGCTGCCGACGTGTCGGTGCACGAGCCTGCCGAGGAAGGAGCCCCCTGGGTCATCCAACGCGGCCAGCACACGTACTTCCGTGTCCAGCCCGACCTGGCTCGACTGGCGCTCGCCGTCAACGGAACACGCGATCACGCCGGCCTGGCAGACATCCTGGGACCGCCGTGGACCGTGGAGGCGGTCGGCACCGCCGTCGGCAAACTCGCGGAAGGTCGGCTGCTCGACAATGGCGAGCGGGTCAGGCAGCGCAGTCGGTGGGTCAAGTTCGTCCCGCCCCTGACCGTGCAGTTCACCGTGCTCAGACCCGAGCGCCTGCTGCGCCGGTTCTCGCCGCTCGTCAGGCTCCTGACGAGCCGAGCGGGGGTGGCCGCGGCCGTCGCGCTCGCGCTGTGCGGTCTGCTGGCGCTGGCCGCTCAGGCACCCCGGGTGAGGATGGCCTTGGGGCAACCGCTGCCGTTGTCCACGTATCTGGCCGTCGTCGGCGGAGTCCTCGCCACCACAGCGGTCCACGAGTTCGGTCACGGCGCCGTCCTCAGCCACCACGGCGGCCGCCCCGGGCGGATGGGCGTCATGCTGTTCTACATGTCGCCCGCCTTCTTCTGCGACGTCTCCGACGGCTGGCGGCTCCCTCGCAGGCAGCAGCGTGTCGCGGTGGCCCTGGCAGGGATCGCCACCCAGGTGGTCATCGCCGGCGCGGCGGCCGTGGCCTCGCTGTTCGCCGAGGCGCACGTACGGGACGGCCTGATCGTCTTCGCCGTCGTCACCTACATCTCCGGGCTGCTCAACCTGACTCCGTTCGTCAAGCTGGACGGCTACATCGCGTTGATGAGCCATCTCGACATCCCGCACCTGCGGGACCGCGCCCTGGACGACGCACGGCGCTTCACAGCCCGGATCCTGTTCGGCGGACGCCATGAACGCCGGCTTCCTCAGCGGTGGGCGATTCCCTTCGGCCTCGCCTGCATGGCCTTCCCCCTCTACATGGTCGCCACGGCCATGCGGCTGTGGGCGGACTCGCTGCAGCGCCTCGGGGCCTTCGGCGCGTCGTTGGTGCTGTGCGGCATCGGCTACCTCGCCTGTCACCTGGTGCGCGGTCTGGTGCGCTTGGTCCGTGAGGCGAGGGCCGGGGGAGCCCGTGCCCTGCGGATCGCCGCCGTGGTGACGCTGGCCGTGGCCGTGGCCGGAGCGGCACTCACGTTCGTCAAGGTGCCGTACTCCGTCAGCGGCGGCTATCTCGTGCGGGACGGCGGGCGGGTCGAGCTCGTCCTCGCCCCTTCGGCCGACCGATCGGTGATTCGCGAGAACACCGCGGTGCGCCTGTACCGGGCGGGTGTGGCCGCCCGAACGGAAACCGGCCAGGCCGTCGTCGCCGGTGGCGACGGCACGGACACGACCGCACCCCTGTCGGTGTTCCTGCCCCTGCGCACTGACGCGCTGCCCGCGCCCGCCGTCAGTTATCCGCTGACGGCGAGCAAGGCCCCCGATGACCGGGTGGGTGTGGCCCAAGTGGATGCCGGGACCAGGTCGGTCGGGGCGTGGCTGTACGCCAGGTACGTCGCTCCGGCCTGGCGCTGGTAGACGAGCGAGAGAACGGCAAGGAAAAACGCATGGACTTCCGGTACTTCACCTTCTGCCAGCCCGGCGGCTCCTTCTACGACGTGCCGGACGCCGCTTCCTCGGAAGGGGACTTCGCCGCCGCGAGCGCCCCTCTCCCGGACGGCTGGCGCAGGAGCACCAACGACGACTGGGTGGTGCTCACGCCCCCCGGCGTTCAACTCCCTTTCCAGGGCTGGAAGATCCACGTGTCCGCGACCCCCGGGAACGCGGAGAGGATCATCGAGGTGGTCAGCGCGTACTGCCTGCCACGCAAGGTGACCTTCAAGTTCCTCCGCGGAAGCGGCGTCCTGATGCGCCGCAACAGCAAGTACGGCGATCGCGGCAGCAGCGGCAAGTTCGTCACGGTGTACCCGCTCGACGAGGCGCACCTGGCCGAGATCCTGACCGAGCTCGGCGGACTCCTCGACGGTGAACCCGGCCCGTACGTCCTCAGCGACCTCCGCTGGCGCTCCGGCCCGCTGTACGTGCGCTACGGCGGATTCGTGGCCCACCTCGTCCGCTCCGAGTCGGGTGGACTCGTGCACTGCATCCAGGACCCGGACGGCAAGTGGGTGCCGGATGTCCGCGGCCCCGGGTTCCGCCCTCCCTCGTGGGTGACCCTGCCCGCCTGCCTCGAAGAGTCGCTGGCGGCGCGTAACGCCGGAACCCTGGACGACTTCCCGTTCCGTCCCACGAAGGCGCTGCACTTCTCCAACGGCGGAGGGGTCTACGAGGCCACGGACATCAGGTCGGGCGACACCGTGCTGCTGAAGGAGGCTCGTCCGCTCGCCGGCCTGGACGCCGAGGGCGCTGACGCACTGGAACGCCTGCGCCGGGAGCACTGGGCTCTTCAGCGTCTCGAAGGGCTGGACTGCATGCCCGCGCTGCTGGACTTCCGCAAGGGGCGCGAGCACTACTTCCTGGCCCGCGAGTTCGTCGAGGGACAGCCCCTGGCGCGCGAGATGCAGCAGCGCAATCCCCTCCTCGTCCCGGGCACGCCGACCGCCGACGACCTCGCCGACTACACGCAGTGGGCGCGGTCCGTACTCGGCCAGGTCGAACGTGGCATCCAGGAACTGCACGAACGGCAAGTGGTCTTCGGCGACTTGCACCCGAACAACGTCCTCATACGCCCCGACGGAACGATCGCCTTCATCGACCTGGAGGCCAGCAGGGAGTCCGGCTCCGCCGCTCAGCAGGCCCTGGCGGCACCCGGCTTCCAGGCCCCGGCGGGCTGCAGCGGCCCAGACATCGACCGCTATGCCCTGGGCTGCCTGCGCCTTGGCGTCTTCCTTCCGCTGACGCAGGCGTTGCCCTGGAGCCCGGTCAAGGTCGATCAGTTCATCGAGCTGATCGCCGGAATCTTCCCGGTTCCCGCGGACTACGCGGAACAGGTCCGGCGCGACCTCAGCCCCGCGACCCACCGTGACCGTGCCGAACCCGCCTTCGCGCCGCAGCCACTGTGGCCCGTGGCCGGCCCCGGGCAGGAGGACTGGCCCGCGCTGCGCGCGGGCATCGCTGAGGGCATCGTCGCCGCCGCGACTCCCGAGCGCGACGACCGGCTCTTTCCCGGAGACATCGAGCAGTTCCACGGCCAGGGAGGCGGGGCGAACTTCGCCTTCGGCGCGTCCGGTGTCCTCTGGGCACTGGCCGAGGCCGGCCTCGCCGTCTCTGACGATCACATCGACTGGCTCACAGACTCCATCAGCCGTGTGACAGAACCACGGCCGGGGTTCTACGACGGCCTCAGCGGTGTCGCCTACGCCCTCGACCGGCTCGGCCGCACCCAGGAGGCACGGGAACTCCTCGGCCGCGTCGCGGACCTGCCCGACGAGGATGTCGACCACAGCCTCTTCAGCGGCAGGGCCGGGATCGGGCTCACCCTCCTGCACTTCGCCCGCCGCCATGGCGAGAGCCCACTCCTGGAGCGCGCCGTTCGCCTCGCCGATCGCGTCACCGGCCAGGCAGCGCACGCCTCGGGGCCACGGCGGCGGCCGGGCCTGATGCACGGCGGCTCGGGCAGCGCGCTGTTCCTGCTGCGCCTGTACGAACAGACACAGGACCAAAAGCACCTGGACCAGGCCGTCGACGCGCTCAGGCACGACCTTGCCCACAGCGGCTGGGTCTCGGGGCAGTCCGCAGCGCAGGACGCTCCGTGGCGTACGCCCGTCCTGACCGGCGGTGCGGGGACGGCGCTGATCCTTCACGAACTGCTCGCGCACGCTCCGGATCCGGAGCTGGGGAAGGCTTTCGACGACCTGCGGGAGACGACCGCCCCGCGTTTCTTCGCCCACGCGGGACTGTTCACCGGTCGCGCCGGTGCCGTACTTTCCCACCACCAGCTGCGCGGGTCCGCCGGGCAGGACGACACCCTGCGACAGCACCTGGCGGCCTTCGGCTGGCACGCCATCCCGCATGCCGACAACCTCGCGTTCCTCGGCGACCAGTGCCTGCGGTTGTCGACGGACCTCGCCACCGGCGCGGCGGGAGTGCTCTTCGCGGTCGACGCCGTCCTGGGCGGCAAGGACCTCGGACTGCCCTTCCTGACGCCCCGGCCCGGTGGCCGGCCGAGGGCCGAGCGATGACGAAGACCCCGTCCGCCCCCCGCATCTCGGTGATCTGCCCCACCTACAACCGCTCCCGGGCGATCACCAGCACGCTCGACTCGGTACGGGCTCAGGCCGTCACCGACTGGGAGCTGCTCGTCGTCTCGGACGGCAGCACCGACGACACGGACGACTGGGTACGCCGGGCCGCAGACGAAGACGCGCGGATCCGGCTGATACGCGCCGAGCGGCACGGCCATCCCAGTGGCCCCCGCAACATCGGGCTGGCCGAAGCACGCGGCGAGTTCGTCGCCTATCTCGACCACGACGACCGCTGGCGCGAGGAGCACCTTCAGCTCCTGCTGTCCGTCTTCGGCACCGGGGCAGATCTGGTGGCGACCGGCTTCGAACGCAGGGACATGTCCGAACGTGTCACCTCCCGCTCCGATGTCCTCGACCTCTGCTGGCACCCGGAGATCCAGGTGCTCGGCGCGATGTTCGAGCCCTCAAGGGTGGCGCACCGCCGCCCGCTCGCCGACCGGGTCGGCGGCTGGCGTCCGGGAGACGGCCTGGAGGACTGGGACCTGTGGCTGCGCATGGCGGACGACAGCATGCGCTTTTGCACCGTGCGTGACCGCAGCGCGCTCCTCCTCGACGACAGCGGCACCCGCCGGTACCGCACGGTGCGCAGGCACCGCCTGCCGCTCGCTGTGTTCGACGACCCGCGCCACGCCCGCGCGGCGCTCGGAGAGCTTCGGCACGAACGCCACGAAGCCGCGTTCCGCGAAGCCTACGCCGCCGACACCATCGCCTGGTACGAGCGGATGCAGGCCACGGAGCAGTTCTCCGCACCGCTCGGTTGGCAGGGGGACCTGAGCGCGGAGATCGCGCGAGCGGCCGGGAAACCCGGCCCGCTCTGGCCCGATCTCGTCGTCGTACCCGGACAAGGGCGCTTCGTACTGGCTCAGCCCTTGTGGTGCCCCACCGCCGAACACGCCCGCCGCGTCGAGGAACTCGTGCGGCGCGTCCAGCGCAGGCAGTTGGACCTGATTGCCGAGATCGCCGCGGAGTGCGCCCGGTGAAGGCTCTCGTCCTGGCAGGCGGAACGGGAAGCAGGCTGCGGCCGATCACGCACACCGCGGCCAAGCAGCTCGTACCGGTGGCCAACAAGCCCGTTCTCTTCTACGGCATCGAAGCGATCGTCGCGGCGGGCATCACCGAGATCGGAGTCGTCGTAGGAGAGACGGCCGAGGAGATCAAGGCCGCTCTGGGCGACGGCGCGCGCTTCGGAGCGCGTATCACGTACCTTCCTCAGGAGCGCCCGCTCGGACTCGCGCACGCCGTGTTCACCGCCCGCGACTGGCTCGGCGACGAAGACTTCGTGATGTACCTCGGCGACAACTTCATCGTCGGCGGTATCACCGCGCTCGTCGAGGAGTTCCGCGCCGAGCGGCCCGACGCACGGATCATGCTCACCCGGGTCAAGGACCCCTCGCTGTTCGGAGTCGCGGAACTCGGCCCCGACGGGCAGGTCGTCGCCCTGGAGGAGAAACCGCGCCATCCGCGCAGCGATCTCGCCCTGGTCGGCATCTACCTCTTCTCGGCAGCCATCCACGAAGTCGTCGCCACTCTTGAGCCCTCAGCCCGCGGGGAATGGGAGATCACCGACGCGATCCAGAAGCTGATCGACTCGGATCGCACGGTGCGTTCCACCGTCATCACGGGCTACTGGAAAGACACGGGCAACGTCGCGGACATGCTGGAGGTCAACCGGTCCGTGCTCGAAGGCATTGAGCCCTGCGTGGCGGGATCGGTCGACGAGACCAGTGAACTCATCGGGCGCGTCCGGATCGCGCCAGGAGCACGGGTGGAACGATCACGCATCGTCGGGCCTGCGGTCATCGGGGAGAACTGCCTGATCCTCGACTCCTACATCGGTCCCTCCACCTCCGTCGCCGACGGCTGTGTGATCAGCGGTAGTGCGGTGGAGTATTCAGTGGTCCTGCGGGACTCGCGGATCGAGGACGCCGGTCGTGTCGAAGGCTCCCTCATCGGGCGGTCGGTCCGGGTCATAGGGGCGGAGCGACGGGCACACGCACATCGGCTCGTCCTCGGGGACCACAGCGAGGTCCGGATCAACAAGTGAGAGAAAGCATGTACGCATGAAGCTCCTCGTCACCGGAGGCGCCGGATTCATCGGCTCCCACTTCGTACAGTCGGTGCTGCGCCCGCCCCCGTCGTCGCGGCCGTCCGAGAAATCCCGCGTGTCGTCCGTCACCGTCCTTGACGCGCTCACGTACGCGGGCAACCGGGCCAACCTGTGCGCGGTCGAAGACGACTCACGGCTGCGCTTCGTGCACGGGGACATACGGGACGCGCGACTCGTCGAGGCGCTGCTGCCCGGTCACGACGTCGTCGTCCACTGCGCTGCCGAATCACACGTCGACCGCTCCATCGCGGCGGGGGGTGACTTCGTCTCCACCAACGTATTGGGAACCCAGACCCTCCTGGAGGCGGCCCTGCGCGCCGGCGTCAGCACCTTCCTGCACGTCTCCACGGACGAGGTGTACGGCTCCACGGCCACCGGTTCCTGGACCGAGGAGCAGCCCCTCCGTCCCAGCTCCCCGTACTCCGCCTCCAAGGCTTCCTCGGACCTGCTCGCGCTGGCCTACCACCGCACCCATGGCCTGGACGTGCGGATCACCCGCTGCTCCAACAACTACGGGCCCCGCCAGCACCCCGAGAAGCTGATCCCCCGATTCCTCACCAGCCTGATGTCGGGAGGCACCGTGCCGCTCTACGGCGACGGCTACCAGGTCAGGGACTGGCTGCACGTCGAAGACCACTGCCGGGCTCTGCGGCTGGTCCTGCGTGGCGGGCGGCCCGGCGAGATCTATCACGTCGGCGGCGGCACCGAACTCACCAACAAACAGCTCACTCAGCGGCTGCTGGGTGCCTGCGGCGCGGACTGGGACCGCGTCGAGCACGTGCCCGACCGGAAAGGCCACGACGAGCGCTACAGCGTCGACTGGTCCAAGCTGCGCAGGGAACTGGGATACGCGCCGCGCCGCTCCTTCGAGGAGGGCTTGGACGAGACCATCACCTGGTACCGGGCCAACCCCGCGTGGTGGGGGTCGCCGGCAGGAGCACGGGTATGACCGGCTGGCTCGTCACCGGAGCCGGCGGCCGACTGGCTCGCGAGCTGACCGCCCTGCTCCCCACCGACACGACTACGGCGCTCACCCGTGAGGAACTGGACCTCACCGATGCTCGCGCGGTCGATGATGCGCTCGCCGAACTGCGCCCGTCCGTCGTCGCCAACTGTGCCTCCTGGACCGACGTCGACGGAGCCGAGGAGCACGAGGACGCGGCACTGGACGTCAACGGGCTCGCCGTGTCCCGGCTGGCGGCCGGCTGCGCCCGCACTGGCGCCCGGCTCCTGCACGTGTCCACGGACTACGTCTTCAGCGGCCTCGACGCCGAGGGGCTTCCCTACGACGAGGACGCCGTGCCCGACCCGCGCACCGCCTACGGGCGCGGCAAGCTGGCCGGCGAACGCGGTGTGCTGACGGCACTCCCGGACAACGGCGTCGTCGTCAGGACGGCCTGGCTCTACGGGGCGCATGGCCGGAGCTTCGTGAGCACCATGGCCGCGCGCGCCCTGAGCGACGCGACCGTGAAGGTGGTCACCGACCAGTACGGTCAGCCCACCTGGACCCGGGACGTCGCGGAGCGGCTCCTTGTCCTGGGGAGCGGTCCGGCCCGGCCCGGCATCCACCACGCCACCGCGTCGGGCAGCACCAGCCGTTACGAACTCGCCCGCGAGATCTACCGCCTTCTGGGCCGTGACCCCGCTCTCGTCAGCCCCGTCCGCGGCGCGGATCTCGGGTGCGCCGCGGTCCGGCCGGCCTGGAGCGTCCTCGGTCACCGGCGCTGGGCCCTCGAAGGCATGAGCCCGCTGCCGGAGTGGCGCGGCGCTCTCCGAGAGGCGCTGCCCGCTGTCACCGCCTCTCCCGCCTTCGGGAGTGCTCTGTGCGCCAGCTGAACATCAAGGGCGCCTGGCTCCTGGAGCCGACGCTGCACCGAGACAGCCGCGGCAGCTTCCACGAGTGGTTCCGGAACTCCGAGTTCACCGAGGCCACGGGAGCGGCCTTCCCCCTTGCCCAGGCCAATTGCTCGGTCTCACAGCGGGGCGCGCTCCGTGGCATCCACTATGCCGACGTGCCGCCAGGGCAGGCGAAGTACGTCACCTGCGTCCACGGCGCGGTTTACGACGTCGTTGTCGATCTGCGCACCGGATCCCCCACTTTCGGTCACTGGGAAGCCGTCCGGCTCGACGACCAGCGCAGGCAGGCGCTGTACCTGTCGGTGGGACTCGGTCACGCTTTCCTCGCACTCGCCGAGAACACCACCGTGGTCTACCTGGCCTCCAGCGAGTACGCACCCCGCCGCGAGCATGCGATCCACCCGCTTGATCCCGCACTGGGCATCGAGTGGCCCGCTGGGATCACGCCCGTCCTGTCTGCCAAAGACGCCGCAGCTCCACCCCTCGAACAGGCCGGGCGAGCCGGGATGCTGCCCTCTTACCGTGATTGCCTCGCTGCCGTGGGGCTTCCTCGGACCAAGGCGCGCGGTTCCGAGGGACATGAGGGTGCCCACCGGCCAGTGGGCTGAGCCTGGCCCGGAAGCGGCTCAGGCAAGGCCCAGGACAGATCGCATCTGACCTGGGCCTTTCTTCTTGCCGCGGAGGGCCCTAGGCGTCACCCGCCTCGGCTTCAGGTGGGTTCGCCGGCGGTGACATGTATGGAGAAGACGTGTCTGCCGTTCTGCTCCCCGGTGACGTCCGTGCTGACCATGCCGTTCCTGTTGCGGCGCAGGGGGGTGGCCTCGATCCAGCAGGGGGCGTCCAGTTCGACGTACCGGACGAACCTCGCGTCGAACTCCATGGGGGCGATCTGGGTGGTGCCGGACATGGCGTGGACCGCTTGGGCGGCGGCCTCCAGGAGGAGCAGCCCGGGTATGTGGTCGTGGGCGTGGTCGAAGAAGGAGCGGTTGGCGGTATCCACCCGCAGCTGCCAGCGGTTCGGCTCCCCGAGCGGGCTCAGGAGGGCGTTCTCCAGCGAGGTCGCGCCGCCGCGGACGGCTTCGTCGAGGGCGGGGCCCAGGGGCAGGGCGCGTGCGGTGGCGGCCTGGGCGTCCGCGTACTCGCCGCGGAGCCTGCTGTAGATCGCCGGGGGGTGGGCGATGTAGCGGACCCGGGCGATGCCGAGGGGTTCCTCGTCGCGCACGGCCGTGATCTGGGCGGCGAGGTGGGTGGAGCCGAGCCGACGGCGGGTCACCTTGGTGTGAGTGATCGTCAGGCGTACGTCGCTCGGCGGCGTCCGGGTGCTCAACGCCGCCGGGACGATGGAACTGTCGTAGGACTCCCACCCCAGGCGGAAGTCCAGCGGGACCTCGTGGGCGACGTGGGACAACAGGGCGAGGGACTGTCTGATCGTCTCGGAGAGGAGGAGGGGGTTGTAGCGATCCACGTGCGACGCGTAGAGGGGGTGGCGCGTGGGCCAGTGGGCGATGACGGTGTGTGAGATCCCGTCATCGTGGCTGCGCCATCCCGACAAGAACACCTGGCCGGGTACGGTTTTGCGGGTGAGGGTCGCAGAGACGTGCTGGACGCCTTTGAGGGTCGTGATCGAGCCAGTTGTCACGTTCATGGTGTTCCCCCTGGAACAACGCGAGTCAGGCGGCGGCATGTGCCATAGGCAGTGGTGCAAGGGGCTCTGTGACCAACATAATGATGACTATATTTATTTGTCGAGAGAGTACGAGGACAGGTCTATGGCTCAACAAGAACGAAGTGCCCGGACGCGGGCGGCCATCCTGCGGGCAGGCGCCGAGGTCTTCGCCGAACTGGGCTTCGCAGGGGCGAGCGTCAGCAAGATCACTCGCAGGGCGAACCTCACGCTGGGGGCGCTCTACTTCCACTTCGAATCGAAGGAGCACCTCGCCCGCGAGATAGTCCGGGCCCAGCCGGAGCTGGTGATGTCACCGGCGGCGGCCGGTCTCCAGGGCGCTGTCGACATCACCCTGGCCTGGGCGACGCGGCTCACGCAGGACCCTTTACTGCTGGCGGGCGCCCGACTGGTGATGGACCAGGAGTACTTCGTCCGCAGCGAGGAGGGCGATTCCTACCGCCAGTGGGCGGGAGTGATCCTTCCGTTCCTTCACGAGGCCCACGAGATCGGCGAGTTGCGGCCGGAGGTGGACGTGCTGCCCCTGGCGCAGCTGATGGTCAACGCCAGCACGGGGGCGCAGATGAACTCCCAGCTCGACAGCGGGCGGCGGGACCTTCCGGACCGTATACGGCAGATGTGGTCCCTCCTGCTGCCACTGATCGCCACCGAGGAGTGCGCGGGCCGTGTCATGGAGACACTGCGGCCGCGTGACGGCGATTCTCCGATGATTGACGGGAATCAGGCTTGATCACCCCCTAAAGACTCCCGTGTCCGTCATGGATGGCGTTGAATCTGCCCATGCCGCATGTATCGCGAGCGTTACAGGGTCGAACGGTCATGATCACGGGAGCGTCCAGCGGCATCGGGGCCGCCGCCGCGAGGCTCTTCGCCGAAGAGGGCGCTGCCGTCGTACTGATGGCCCGGCGCAAGGACAGGCTCGAGGAACTGGCCGAGGCGATCCGCGGCGGGCGGGGGCGGGCGGTGGCCGTGCCGGGGGATGTGCGCGATCCCGCGGACGTGGAGGCTGCCGTCACCCGGGCGGTCGAGGAGTTCGGAGCGTTGGACGCCGCCTTCAACAACGCCGGGTCGGGGACGTTCGGTGGCGCCCTCCACGAACTCGACGAGGACGCCTACGACACGGTGATGGACGTCAACGTGCGGGGCGTGTGGAACTGCATGCGCCGGCAGATCCCGGTCATGCTGGGTCAGGGCGGCGGCACGATCGTCAACACCTCCAGCGTCGCCGGGCATTCGGCGACGGGCGCCACGGCCCCCTACATCGCGGCCAAGCACGCGGTCCTCGGCCTCACGCGGGCCGCCGCGGCCGAGTACGGGGCCGCCGGGATCCGGGTGAACGCGCTGATGGTGGGCGCCACCCGCACGGCTCAGCTGGAGCCGTACCTGGCCGAAGCGCCTGAGGTGGAGCGGGAGTTGACCAGGCGCGCGGTGCAGAAGCGGCTGGCGGACCCGGCTGAGGTGGCGCAGGCCGCGCTCTGGCTGTGCAGTGAGCGGGCGTCCTTCGTCACCGGTGGGGCGATCGCTGTGGACGGAGGGTGGAGCGCGGTGTGAACGGCGGCGGGCGGGGTGCCGGTGCGGCGCGGGCCCGGTGGGCCACCTGCCGCGCGGGCACGACGAGTTGGCCGGGCGCGCCATCGTCCCGTGGTCCCGTGGTCCCGTGGCGAGGCTTCCGCGCCCTCCTGCGCCACGGGTCCGTACGGGCGAAGCGGCCGGAGTTCAGACGCGGAGCCGCGCCGCCCGCCGCGGGGCGCGGAGCAGAGGCGCGGCGGAGACGGTACCGGGGAGGCTGGTCGGGTCGACGTCCGACAGTTCCTGGTAGCAGCAGGCCGCCGACACCAGCGTCACATGCCGGTGCCAGCCGGGGTAGGACCGCCCCTCGAAGTCCTGGAACCCGAAACTGCCTTCCAGCCGGCGCAGCGCCCGCGGGGTGGTGCCCGGCAGCGAGACCAACTCCAGGAGCTCCTCCATCGACAGGTGGACCAGGGTGGTGAGCCATGCCGCGGTGGGCCGCTCGCCCTCCCGGGGAACTTCGGCGAACAGCCGGTAGAAGCGCTGCGGTTGAGGGCCCCGGGGCAGCCGTATCAGCCCGGTGACCACACGCGTGGGACGCGACGGACGAAGGTGACTCGTCCCGATGACCGAGCGCAGCAGTTCGCCCTCGGTCTCCAGGAACTGGCGCGCGCTGACCGGTGAGACGGACGCGTCCGTGCAGGAGCCGGAGGGGTGGGCCGCCGCGGAGGGCAGTATCGGCAGGGTGCCGGGAACGGTGAGGGCGAAATCGTGCCCGCGCTGCCGCAGCCCGTGGAGCAGCCGGTCGGGTTCCTTGCAGTCGCGGAGGTCGGCCACGAGCGGCAGTGCCGGGGACCCGCCCGCGGCCATGGCGTCGGCCAGGTCGAGGACGTGCGCCCAGGTCGGCAGCGGCTGGACGGCCTCGGGAATGCGGGTGCGGCTGCGTAACCGGTCCTCGCTCCATTCGCTCGGCAGGTGCAGCCGCCAGTCGACGGGGACCTGGCCGCGGCCCGTCGCCAGGAACTGGCCCATGCCGACCTGGCAGTTGATGGTGCGGCCCAGGTCCGGGACGAATCGGCGGTGCACCCCGCACGACTGGTCCCCGCGCTTGGGGACCACGGCGATGCCGACGGTCCACGCCTTGGGGCGCGTCCGCGCCTTCACCCAGCGCCTCAGCTCGTCGCGGACCGGCTCCCACTCCCAGGGGCTGGCGTTGACGAAACGGTGCAAGGACTGGGAGGCGGTGGGGGAGTCGGTGATCGCGGCAGCCATGCTGCGCATGGACTTCCGCCCCGAGACGGCCAGGAGCCCCGTCAGGTAGGCCGCGGCCCAGCGGCGCTGGTCCGCCCGTGGCAGGTGTGCGAAGAGTTGATCGGCGAATTCGGCAACTCGTTGCCCGGCTTCCAGGGTGGACAGGCGGCCTGTGCCGTACATGACATTGATCATGAGGGCTCCCGAGGGCGGCTCAAGGGGTCGACGATCGGAAGAATAATAGGAGTTGCTATTTTTTTATCGAGAGGAATCAGCCAACCGTCGGCCCCGGGGATCGTGCCGCAGTAAAGGGGTCGGCTCTGTGTGAACCGGTCAACCGTGATCGACGGACTTGTAGACGCTGACCTGCGGAGTCACACTGGCCGCCACGACCGCTGGGCAACCAGATCGGCCCCTCGGCGGCGCCCTGTGGGAGGAGGTCGCACGCGGACCCCGCTCCTGTGGAGGGCCGCGTGGCGCTCCGCCGCCGGGCCGGGCCAGGGGTGGGCGAGGCGGCGCGTTCGGCGTTCACGGCGCGTGCCGTACGCGAGGCGCGGCCCTCCACCCCGCTGCTACCTCCGGAGGGGGACGCTCTGTTGGGAGACATGCATGACAAGGCAGTTGCGCGCGGTACGCACCCGGCAAGCCCTGGTGAGTGCCGCGGCGTCCGAGTTCGATCGGCGCGGGTATGACGGCACCGCGCTGAACAGGGTCTGCCGGGCCGCCGGTATCACCATGGGCGCTCTGTCGTTCCATTTCGCGACCAAGGATGAACTGGCCTCCGCCGTGCAGGTGCAGGGCCAGGCCATCACCCGGGCCGCCCTGGAGGGCCTGTCGGCGGGACCGGCGCCCGCGCTGCACCGGGCCATCGACGTGACGCTCGAACTGGCCCGGCTGCTGGAGGAGGAGCCGGCGGTGCGCTCCGCGGCCCGGCTCAGCCGCGAGCGGCCGGACCAGGACCTTGCCTGGACCACGTCCTGGATCGCCGCCGTGCAGGATCTTTTCGGACAGGCTTACCGTGACGGGCAACTGCACGCGGCCGTCCGCCCGGAGGATCTGGCCACCTTGTCCCGATCCCTGGTCCTCGGCGCCGAGTACCGGGCGCGCGCGGGGTCCGCGCAGGGCGACGAGGAGCCGCGCGAACCGGGCGCCGTCGAGGAGATCAGACAGATGTGGAACATCATCCAGCGAGGCATCTGCGGACCCACCGGCCGCACGCCTTCATGAGGCGGCCGGTTCGCCGCGTAGCTCGCTGGACCGGGTGACGCTCCTCACCGGGCCCGTGGCGCACGCCCGTGGCCCGCGGTGAGGCGGATCCCCCCGGGGCCTCCCCCGGCCCGCGCCGGACATGACCGATCGGCCCGCTCCTCACCACCACCGCCGTCGTGACCACCGCCGCCGTGCCGCCGTGTCACCGAGGAAGCGGGCGCCCGGTGGACGAGCGTCTTCGGCGTCGCCTCTCCGGGGCGGCGCCGCCCACCGGCCCCGGCGTCGCCCACCGGCCCCGGCGCCGTCACCCGGCCCCGGTCCCTGTCACCCGGCCCCGGCCCCGGCCCCGTCACCCAGCCCCGACGCCGTCACCCGGTCCCGGCGCCGCCCCCGGCCCCTGGCCACGCTGAATGGGCTCAGTGATCAGAAAATCGACCGGCCCCGCACGCCCGTTTCCGGCGTTGGTGTCATTCGCATCTTTGCGCGAATCGGGTCACGATTTTCGCGAGTCGGCATTGCCGCCCCCGGCGCGGACCCGGATCGTGGAATACGCAACCGACACACATTCAAGGGGCGACCTGTGGTGGAGACGGAACGGGCCGGTGTGATCTCCGCGCAGGCGGCCACGATCGCCATGGATCCCCAAGATCCGCCCGGCGGTGATCGGCGGCGTCCGCACGGAGAGTTGGAGCGGCCGGGTTCCGCCCATGGCCACCGTGGGACGGCGCCCGCCGTCTAGGCCGCCGGCGCGCGCCCCGCTCCTCTGGGCGAGGGCCGAGGAATTCCCGGAGAAGTTCCCTGTATCGCCCTGCCGCGTTTATGGCCTGCGGCAACTCTATCGATTCGACCAGCTCAGAATTCCGGCTGCCCATTTCCCGGGCGGTCCATACGGCAATGCCTTGAAAAGGCTTCTGTGGAGGGCTTCATGGCGACAGCTGAGCGTAGGGACGCAGTGGTGATCGGGGGAGGTATAGCCGGATCCGCGCTGGCCGCGGCGCTGGCGGGGGACGGCTACGACGTACTGCTCCTGGAACGCCAGACCGTCTACCGGGACAAGGTGCGCGGCGAGGTCATCAACTGCTGGGGCGTGGTCGAACTCCTCCGCCTCGGCCTGGAGCGGCAGTTGCTCGACGCCGGAGGCACCTATATCGACCGCTTCATCGGATTCGACGAGATCGTCGACCCCGAGACCGCCCGGGCCAACGCCCTCCACCTGGACGAGATGCTCCCCGGCATCCGCGGCGTGCTCGACGTCGGCCACCCCGAGGCATGTGAGGCGCTCGCCTCCGCCGCCGCCGAGGCCGGGGCCACGGTCGTACGGGGAATCGGCGATGTCACGGTGACCGGTGGTCCGCACCCGAGCGTGCGCTACGAGTACAACGACATCGAGTACGAGGTCCCCTGCCGCCTCGTCGTGGGAGCGGACGGACGCACCTCCACGGTGCGGCGCCAACTCGGCATCTCCTTGACCCAGACCCCGCCGAACTCGCTGGGCGGCGGCATGCTCGTGGAAGACCTCCACGAGTGGCCCGCCAACGTCACCTCGATCGGCACCGAGAAGGATCTGCTCTACTTCGTCTTCCCGCGCGCGGGCGCCAAGGCCCGGCTGTATCTGCTGCACGATGCCGCGCAGAAGGGCCGTTTCGCCGGACCGACCCGCCAGGCCGACTTCCTCCGGGCCTTCCAGCTCGACTGCATCCCGCACAGCGAGATGTTCGCCACGGCCACCCCGTCGGAGTCCTGCGCCTTCTATCCGATGAACGACGCCTGGACGGACGGACCCGTCGTCCCCGGCGCGGTACTGATCGGCGACGCGGCCGGCTGGACCGATCCCGTGGTCGGCCAGGGTCTGTCCATCGCGCTCCGGGACGCGCGCCTGGTGTGGGAGGCGCTGCGCTCCAGCGGCACCTGGTCCCCGCAGATCCTCAAGCCGTACATGGACGAACGCGAGGAGCGGATGCGCCGCCTGCGTATCTCGGGCGCGGTCCGGACCGCGATGAACATGACCTTCACCCCCGAGGGCGCCGCCCGCCGCAGGGCCTACGCCCAGGCGTGGCCCACCGATCCGGTGCTGGCCGGCTCCCGGCTCGCCACCTTCCAGGGGGCGTTCGGCGTCCCCGACGAATCCTTTCACCCCGGCACCATCCAGCGCCTGCTCGCCCTCGGCTAGCCCGCGCCGGACCCGACGCATCCATCGAAGGGACTTCCCCCGTGCACGTGAAGACCGAAGCTGACGACACCCTGATCCGGAAGAACGGCTGCGACATCCGCGAGCTCTACCCCTGGGCCGGGGTCGTCGCGCCGCCGTGGAACAGCACCCTGTGCTCGATCCGGCCGACCGAGTCCAGCACGCCCCACGGCCACGCCACCGACGAGACCTTCATCTTCATCAGCGGCCAGGGCCACTTGCGCGTCGGCACCGAGGAGCGCCCGATCACCCCGGGCGACGTCGTCTACATCCCGCACGGCACCGACCACAAGGTCACGAACACCAGCGAGGCCGACCCGCTGACCTTCGTGAGCATCTACTGGCTGCAGCCCACCGGGCAGGGTGAGGGCGCGTGATGACCGATTCCACGGGCGCCGGGACGCCCGCCCCGCGCCGTGTCAACGTCACCTTCTCGCCCCCCACCCCCAACGGCGACCTGCATCTGGGCCATCTCGCCGGTCCCGTCCTCAACAGTGACGTATGCGCCCGGTCCCAGAAGGTCCTCGGGCACGATGTCGCCTTCGCCACCAGCACCGACGACAACCAGACCTATGTCGTCACCACCGCGGAACGGCTCGGGGTCACGCCGGAGGCGCTCATCCAGGACGCTCTGGACAGCGTGACGAAGTCGCTGGAGCTGGCCGGTGTCGACGTCGACCTGTTCGAACGGCCCGACGACGACTACACCGCCTTCGTCCGCTCCTTCTTCACCCGCCTGTGGGAGCACGGCGCGTTCGACCTGCGCGAGGTGGAGCTGCCCTACGACCCCGACAGCGGGGAGTACAAGGCCGAGGCGTTCGTCACCGGGCTCTGCCCCACCTGCCTGGCCCATGCCAGGGCCGGCGTGTGCGAGGCATGCGGCCTCTACAACCTGCCCGGCGCCCTGCTGCCGGTGTCCGACACGGCCTCGGCCCTGCCGCGGCGCACCGTCTCCATCTGGGTCCTGGACCTCGAACGCCACCGGTCCTTGATCACCAACTGGTACCGGACCACCGATGTGCAGCTGCGCCCCGACCTGGCCAAGGTCGTGGCCGACACGCTCGCCGGGCGGCTTCCCTACATCCCGCTCACCTACCCCACCGCCTGGGGCATCACGGTGGAATGGGACGGCCCCGGCATCCAGCCGCAGGCCATCAACGCCTGGCCGGAGATCTACGTCGGACACCTCTACTGGATGCAGCAGGCCCGCCTGGACACCGGGGCGCAGTGCGACGAACTCGTCCAGTTCATCGGCATCGACAACGGCTTCTACAACGCCTTCGTCTATGTGACCCTGGCGCTGCTCGCGGCCCGCCACGGCATGCCGGTGAACCTGCCCAGGACGCGCACGCTCACCAACCAGTACTACATGCTGGAGGGACGCAAGTTCTCCACCAGCAAGGGAGACGTGCGCTGGGCGCGCGACTACCTGGAGTCCGTCGGCCGCGACCGGGCGCGGTTCGTCCTCGCCCTGACCAGCCCTGAGCTGCAGCGGGCGGAATTCAGCGAACCCATCGCCGCCGACACGATCGCGGCACGCTTCGACACCCCGCTCGCCACGATCGCCGACGGGCTCGGCGCCCTGGCCGGACGTCAGGTCGACGCCACGCCCTCACCCTGGTGGGACGCGGCCCTCCAGGCGTCCCGGCGGCGCTTCGAAGACGCCTACCGGCTGGAGAACTTCAGCGTGCGCAGGGCGGCCGAGGCCGTGGCCCTCCACCTGGAGGTGCTGGCGCTGCGCTGCGCCCGGATCCAGCTCGACGACGCGGGCGACGTCTCCGGCGCGCTGCGGTTCCTGTGGGCCCTGCGCACCCTGGCCTGGCCCGTCACCCCGGACCTCGCCGAGCACATCTCCGCCGCCTTCGCCGGTCCCTCCACCGTCGGCAAGGCCCCGCTGCTCGCCGACCTCTCCGTCGCACCGGAGCACCCCTTCCGCGGCCTGACCGTCCCGGCCGCCCCGCTCACCGCCGCCCCGTGATCCACGGGTGAGCAGTCCCACGAGCCACTTCCGCACGGACGAAACCCATAACCCCCCGAGGAGACCCGCCATGCTGCGCACCTTCATGAACGCGAAGATCCACCGCGCCACCGTCACCGACAGCAACCTGAACTACGTCGGATCCATCACCATCTCGCCGGAACTGCTCGACGCCGCCGGCATCGGCGTCCACGAGCTGGTGCACGTCGTCAACATCAACAACGGCGCTCGATTCGAGACGTACACCATCCTCGGCGAGCCGGCCGCCAACCAGGTCATCGTCAACGGTGCCGCCGCCCGCCTCGTGGAGACCGGCGACAAGGTCATCATCATCAGCTACGCGCAGCTGACCCCGGACGAGGTCGCCGACCACAAGTCCCGCGTGGTCCACGTCGACGGCACCAACGCGATCACCGAGACGGCGCTTCTCGGCGCGTGAGCCCTGAGCCCGCCTGTTCTGAGACGACGTTCCTGCATGCACGACAAGTCGAGGATGCGTGAACCGTGACAACCCATGAGATCCACCCGGTGCTGGGAGTGGGGTTCGGGCCCGCGAACCTCTCCCTGGCGGTCGCGCTCGAAGAGCGCGGCCGCGCCGGCCTGGCCCACTTCATCGAGCGGTCCGCCGAGTTCCAGTGGCAGCAAGAACAACTCCTGCCGGGCGCCGACATCCAGAACAACCCCTTCCGCGACCTGGCCATGCAACGCAACCCGGACAGCCCGCACACCTTCGTCAAGTACCTGGCCGCACAAGGGGGCTTGACGGGCTATCTGCACCTCAACGCCAAGTTCCCGCTGCGCAGGGAATATTCGGGCTATCTCGCCTGGGTCGCCGAGGCCTTCCGCGACCAGGTGGACTACGGCCGGTCGGCCGTGCACCTCTCGCTCGTCGAGGGCGACGACGGAAGCGAGCTGTTCTGCGTCGAGACCGACGACGGCGGCCGCCACCTCGCCCGGAGCGTCTCCGTGGGCACCGGCCGATCGCCCCGGATCCCCTATGTGTTCCAGAAGGGTCTGGGGGAGAGCGTCTTCCACTCCACCCGGTACCTCACCTCCATCGAACAGTTCAAGGACAAGCCGATCCGGGTCGCGGTCGTCGGGGCCAGCCAGAGCGCGATCGAGATCATCCTCGATCTGCTCGGCCGCCCGAACGTGCGGCAGGTGACCGCCGTCCACCGCAGCATCGGGTTCCGGCTCAAGGACACCAGCCCCTACAGCCGACAGGTGTTCCTGCCCGAGTTCGTGGACTACTTCCACTCGCTGCCCAGCGCCAAGAAGCGCCGGCTGCGCAACGAGCTGCGGTCCATCAACTACGCGGCCTGCGACCAGGACGTCATCGACCGACTGGTCGGCGTGCAGCGCGAGTACGACCTCACGGGTTCCGACCGGCTCGTGATGAAGCCCTTCCGCGAAGCCGTCATCAGCAGGCCGCACGGCCAGGGGCAGCGCATGGTCCTGCGCGACATCAACCACCTCACCGAGGAGATCCTCGACACCGACGTCGTCATCCTGGCCACCGGCTTCCGGGACTTCGGCGGCGAGCCCGGCGACGAGCCGTACCACCCGCTCCTGGAAGGCGTCGCCCACCGTCTTCCGCTCGACGAGGACGGCACCCCCGTGGTCGCGCGGGACTACTCGATCGAACTGAAGTCTGAGGCCGGTACCTCGCGACCGCTGAAGATCTACCTCAACGGGCTCTGCGAGGCGAGCCACGGCATGGGTGACGCCGGGGCACTGGCCATGCTCTCCGTACGGGCGACCGACATCGTGGACTCGATCCTGCGGCACGACACCCGCGGGCGCGAGGAGCTGCTGGCCGCCGGGACCGCGCCGTGACCCGGTCCGCCATCACCGCCGACGTCGCCGTCGTCGGCGGTGGGATCATCGGGCTGGCCACAGCCGAACGGCTGACCGCCCGCGGTCTCACCGTCGCCGTCATCGACATGGCAGGCATCGCCGGAGGCGCCACGGGCGCCTCCGGCGGGCTGGTCCGCGCCTTCGACCTGTCCCTCGCCCACCGGCGGCGCGCCGCCGCCGGTCTCGACCGCTACCTCCGTCAGGGCCACCGGGGGACCTGGCCCGCGGTGTGCCGCCAGGGCAGCCTGAGCCTGGTCGCGCGCGGCGATCTCCCCCGGGCCGCCGAGGCGGTCGCGGACCTCAACGCGACCGGCCACAAGGCGGAGATCCTCACCGCGGCGGACCTCGCCACCCGCTTCCCGGCCCTGCACGTGCCCGACGAGCTGGCCGCGGTCCACGAACCGAACGCGGGCTGGCTCCCGGTCGGGCCGACGGCCCACGCCATGGCGCGCGACGCGGGCCCCCGGCTCCTGCTGATCCGGGCCCGCGCCACCCATCTGCTCACCTCCGGGTCCCGCGCGACCGGCGTCCGCACCACCGTGGGACCCGTGTCCGCCCGGGCCGTCCTGCTGGCCGCGGGCGCGGGCAGCACCGCCCTGGCCGAGACCGCCGGTGTCCATCTGCCGCTGCGCACCCGGGCCGTCAGCTACTGCCTGTTCCGGGTGGACGAACCCGCCGGCCTCGCCTCGCTTCCCACCCTCGTGGACCGCACCACGGGCGCCTGGCTGCGCCCATGGGGTTCGGACGCGCTGGTGCTGGCGGGAGTCACGTCGCGGAGGACCGACGTTCCCGAGACCGTACGGCCGGAGGTGTCACCCGAGGAGCAGGAGCGCGTCCGCGCGGTGGTCCGCCACCGCTACCCGCGACTGGCCGCCGCCCCGGTCGCGGGCGGTGTCACCGCGTACGACGCGATGGCACCGGAGGGCGACGGCGAGGTGTGCGCCCGGACCGGACTCGACGGCCTGGTCACCGCGACCGGCTGGAACGGCGGCGGATTCAAGCTGGCCCCCGCGATCGGCGAGCTCGCCGCCGCGCGCCTTCAGGAAGAGGCTGCCCGATGACGGCCACCGTGCGCCTGAACCCCACCGACGAGATGCTCCACCGCACCGCCGACACCCTGGGCTCCACCCGTGTCGTCCAAGTGCTGTGGACCTTCGCGGACCCGGTGCCGGTCACCGCGCTGCAAGCCGCCTGGGAGGGCCTCGACCAGGGCAGGCTGAGCCGCCGGGCCCGGCCCGCGCGGGTGCCCGGCGCGCGACGCAGCTGGGTGCGCGCCGCCAACGCGGAAGCCCTGTGCACCACATCGACGCCGCTGACCGACGCCACCCTGACCGACTGGATCGACACCCAGGTCAAGGTGCCCCTGCGGCCCAAGGACGCCGCGCTGTGGCGGCTGGCCGCGGCCCCGTACGGCGAAGGCACCCTCGTCTCCCTGACGGTGCCGCACTTCCGCTGCGACGGGCTCGGCATCTTCGACGCCATCGGGTCCGGCGGGCAGGAGGCCCACCGCCCGTCTGCCGCTCCCCGTGTGCTCGACGACCTCGCCGACCTGGCCAGGCAGACGCTCCGGGGCGGCCTGGCCGCCGCGCACTGGCTGCCGACGACCCTGGCGAGCCCGGCCCGGCGCGCGCGGATCAGGTCCGCGCTCCAGCCCCCGCCCCCGGCGCCTCCCGCCCCCTCGGCCGAACCGCGCTTCTTCACCTCGGCGGTCTTCGAGACGGACGCGGCCCTGTGGCAGCGGCAGGCAGACCGGTTCGGCGGGACGGCCAACAGCCTCTTCATCGAGATCGCCGCCAATCTCGTACGGTCGGCGGCGGCCGAGGGTCCGTCCGGATCGTTCGACGTCGGCATTCCGGTGAGCCTGCGGCACTCCGTCCACGACGCACGGGCCAACGCCCTGGTCGTGGTGCCGCTGACGGTGCCGGGCGGCCCCGTCCGGCACGGCAGCCTCCGGGGGACCCGCGCGGCGACGAAGGACCTGCTCCGGAGCACGGGAGAACACAGCGCCACCCTCGTCCCGGAACCCCTGTGGCACCTGCTCCCGGCGCGGCACGCCCATCGGCTCAAGAACCCCGGCGCACAGCAGACCACCGTCGTCGCGTCCAACTTCGGCCGGACCCCCGACGCCATCGCCCGGTTCGCCGGACGGCAGGCCGCCGGTATCGCCGTCCGCACTATGAACGTGCCCGGTGTGCTGCCGGACCGGGCCCGCCTGCGCGCCTCGCTCTGCCTCCTGCGGACCGGCGACCGGCTGACCGTGACCGTGACCGGCATCCCCGACCACTTCGGCGACGCCTCGTCCCTACGGCGCCTCGTCCACGAGGAGTTGGCGTCCTGGGGGCTCACTGTCCAGCGCTGGTGGGGCGCCCCCACGGCACATCATGTGAAGGAGCCCTGACGCGATGTCCGCTGTTCCCATGGCCGCGCTGCCGGACCGCTGGTTCCGCGCCACGCCCGACTCCGCCCTGCTGGCGCGTCCGCGCCTGCTGGCCCGGTCCCTCATCGATGTCGCCGACCTCGATGACCGCATCCGCTCCTACGAACGACTCACCGGAACCCCCGCGGACCTGCGGATGCCGATCCCCGACTTCGGCGGCCTGGAGCTCGCGGCGGTCGGGAACATGCTGCTGATCGCCAGCGCACGGCCCTTCACCGCCATTCAGCGCCGGACGGCCTACTCCGTGATCGTGCCCTCGCTCGACGGCGCGCTGAGTCGACTGAGCCAGGTGGGCGCCACCGTCCTGGAACCCCCGGAGGCGATTCTCCCGGGCAGCCGCGCCCGCGTGCGGTTCCCCGACGGCGCGATCGCCGAACTCGTCGAGCACCGCCCCAACCCGGGCGAACAACCGTGTCCCCCGAAGCCCCGAGGGACAGAACGTCCCGGCGTACGGCTGCTGCTGCGCAAGGCGGTGAGCCGCAGCATGTTCGACTCCCTGCTCCGGCTCTACGAGACGGCCCTCGGCATCGCCTGCGACACCCGGCTCCGGCTGGACGCCCCTGCCGCCGTCGAACTGGCGACCGTCGGCAACCTGCTCCTCGTCGGCACGGACGGCCCGGAATTCACCCGCGCCGCGCACATCCGGCTGGCGCTGGTGACCCCGGCACCGCAGGACATCCCGGGCGCTCACCCCTGCGGCCACCGACTCGTCCAGCTCGACGACGGCTCCGTCGCCGAGGTCTGGGACAGCGCGATCGGCCTGACCTCCCTGTCTGCGGCTCCCGCGCGGAGCACCGCCGGAACCGATGCCTCATGACCACCGAACACGAGGTCCGGCGCCTGGACCGGGTGATCATCCGGTTCGCGGGCGACTCGGGTGATGGCATGCAGCTCACGGGCGACCGGTTCACGGCGGAGACGGCGTCGTTCGGCAACGACCTGTCGACCCTGCCGAACTTCCCGGCCGAGATCCGCGCCCCCGCAGGCACCCTGCCGGGCGTCTCGTCCTTTCAGCTGCACTTCGCCGACCACGACATCCTCACCCCGGGTGACGCGCCGAACGTCCTCGTCGCGATGAACCCCGCCGCGCTGAAGGCCAATATCGGTGATCTGCCGCGTGGCGCCGAGATCATCGTGGACACGGACGAGTTCACCAAGCGGGCCCTTCAGAAGGTGGGTTACGACGCCTCGCCGCTGGAGGACGGCTCGCTCGACGCCTACGGCCTGCACCCGGTGCCTTTGACCACCCTGACGGTGGAGGCGCTCAAGGAGTTCGACCTCTCCCGCAAGGAGGCCGAGCGCAGCAAGAACATGTTCGCCCTCGGGCTGTTGAGCTGGATGTACCACCGTCCGACCGAGGGCACGGAGAAGTTCCTGAGGTCGAAGTTCGCCAAGAAGCCGCAGATCATGGCGGCGAACATCGCGGCGTTCCGGGCGGGCTGGAACTTCGGCGAGACCACCGAGGACTTCGCCGTCTCCTACGAGGTCGCCCCCGCGACCCGTGCCTTCCCCACCGGCACCTACCGCAACATCTCCGGCAACCTCGCCCTCGCCTACGGACTGATCGCCGCGGGCCGGCAGGCCGGTCTGCCGCTGTTTTTGGGTTCGTACCCCATCACTCCGGCCTCGGACATCCTGCACGAGCTGAGCAGGCACAAGAACTTCGGGGTGCGGACGTTCCAGGCGGAGGACGAGATCGCGGGCATCGGCGCCGCGCTGGGCGCGGCGTTCGGCGGCTCGCTCGCGGTGACGACCACGTCCGGGCCCGGTGTGGCGCTGAAGTCGGAGACGATCGGTCTGGCGGTCTCCCTGGAGCTGCCGCTGCTGGTGGTGGACATCCAGCGCGGTGGCCCGTCCACCGGTCTGCCGACCAAGACCGAGCAGGCCGACCTCCTCCAGGCCATGTACGGGCGCAACGGCGAGGCGCCGGTCCCGGTCGTCGCGCCCAGGACACCGGCCGACTGCTTCGACGCGGCCCTGGAAGCGGCCCGGATCGCCCTGACGTACCGCACCCCGGTGATGCTGCTGTCGGACGGCTACCTGGCCAACGGGTCGGAGCCGTGGCGGATCCCGGACCCCGAGGAACTGCCCGATCTGCGCGTCGTGTTCGCGATGGGCCCCAATCACGTCACACCGGACGGCACAGAGGTGTTCCGGCCGTACCAGCGCGACCCGCGGACCCTGGCCCGGCCGTGGGCGGTGCCGGGCACGCCGGGTCTGGAGCACCGGATCGGCGGCATCGAGAAGCAGGACGGCACGGGCAACATCTCCTACGACCCGGCCAACCACGACTTCATGGTCCGCACCCGCCAGGCCAAGATCGACGGCATCGAGGTCCCGGACATCGAGGTCGACGACCCGCACGGCGCACAGACCCTGGTCCTGGGATGGGGTTCGACCTACGGGCCGATCACGGCGGCGGTACGACGGCTGCGCGCGGCCGGCGACGCGATCGCGCAGGCCCACCTGCGCCACCTCAACCCCTTCCCGCGCAACCTCGGCGAGGTCCTCTGGGGTTCGACCTACGGGCCGATCACGGCGGCGGTACGACGGCTGCGCGCGGCCGGCGACGCGATCGCGCAGGCCCACCTGCGCCACCTCAACCCCTTCCCGCGCAACCTCGGCGAGGTCCTCGCACGCTACGACAAGGTCGTGATCCCCGAGATGAACCTCGGCCAGCTCGCCACCCTGATCCGGGCGAAGTACCTGGTCGACGCCCACTCCTACAACCAGGTCAACGGCATGCCGTTCAAGGCCGAGCAGCTCGCCACCGCGCTGAAGGAGGCCATCGATGACTGACACCGGCAACGGACTGCTCCAGCTGGTACCCAGGGCCGAGGCCAGGCAGTCGATGAAAGACTTCAAGTCCGACCAGGAAGTGCGCTGGTGCCCCGGCTGCGGCGACTACGCGATCCTCGCCGCCGTCCAGGGCTTCATGCCCGAACTCGGACTGGCCAGGGAGAACATCGTCTTCGTCTCCGGCATCGGCTGCTCCTCCCGCTTCCCGTACTACATGAACACCTACGGGATGCACTCCATCCACGGCCGCGCCCCCGCCATCGCCACCGGCCTCGCCACCAGCAGACGAGACCTGTCCGTGTGGGTCGTCACCGGAGACGGCGACGCGCTCTCCATCGGCGGCAACCACCTCATCCACGCCCTGCGCCGCAACGTCAACCTCAAGATCCTGCTCTTCAACAACCGGATCTACGGCCTCACCAAGGGCCAGTACTCACCCACCTCCGAGGTCGGCAAGATCACCAAATCGACACCGATGGGCTCCCTGGACGCCCCCTTCAACCCCGTGTCCCTGGCGATCGGCGC
>NZ_JBMJCT010000035.1:0-48558 GCF_049222185.1 Streptomyces sp. LaBMicrA B280
GGGGCGAGCGCCGTTGCGCTCAGCCGCCGTGGCGCGGGCTCACCCTTCGCCCCGCACCCCGCCGCCCTCGGGGGCCAGCGGTACCGTCGCGGTGACCCGCTTGCCCTCCGGCAGCACCGTCACCTCCAGGTCCCGCGAGAGCATCCGCACCAGATGCAGACCATGGCCGCCGACCCGTCCGGGGTCGGGCGGACGCGGACGCGGCGGCGAACTGGAGGTGTCCGTCACACAGATGCGCAGCGCGTGGGCACCGGGCCTCAGCTCCAGGCTGAGCGTGCACGGGCCCGGCGCGTGCTTCTCCGCGTTCGTCACCAGTTCGCTCACGACAAGCTGCGCGTCCTGGACCGAGCGCCGCGGCGGCGCCGGGCGTGCCGCGGCGAGCAGGGCGGCGACGGCGTCACGCGCGTCGGCGCTGCTGCACATGGCGGTGTCCCAGGTGCGGCTGTAGCCCAGGTCCTGCGTCCTCGGGTGCGTCCTCAGCGAGATGTCCATACCTCGTCGCCCTTTTCCCTCCGGGTTCGGGGGCCCTTCCTGCGAGCGTGCGGGGAACGTGCCGTCCTGTAGCTCGGCTACCCGCTGGTCCGTCGATCAAGGGGACGTGCACCGGGAATCCTTCGGTTGCACACGAATCCCTGCTGGCAGCGGGTGCCGGACGCGACAGCGGGCCCCGGGAATCCGCTGGGGTGGATTCCCGGGACCCGCTGGAGTCGACGTCCGGGTCAGCGTCATGGCCGACGGCGGGCCTCAGTGCTTGAAGGTGTCCTTGGCCTTCTCCTTGGCCTGCCGGGCGTCGCCCTTGGCGCCTTCCATGCGGCCCTCGGCCTCCATGCTCTCGTTGCCGACGGCGCGGCCGATGGCCTCCTTGGCCTTGCCCTTGGCCTGCTCCGCCTTGCCCTTCGCCTTCTGGTTGCCTGCCATCGGAGTCTCACTTCCCAACGTCTCGTGATGTTCCGTTCGCCATTCGGTTTGCCACTGCGACGCCCCTCAAACCGATTACCCGCCCTTGGTTGTACAGGCCAGACTGCTAAACCTATTGTTACTAATCATGGATGTGGCGACGGAAGACAGGGCGGGGGCAGCCCCCGCCGACCCGGGCGGCGACCCGGGGACCAGCGCGCTCGCGGGCGCGCTCCGGCTGGCCATGGGCCGGATCGTGCGCAGGCTGCGCCAGGCCCACGCGGTGGGCGACCTCACTCTGTCCGGCGCCTCGGTGCTGGCCCGGCTCTCGGGCAGCGGGCCCGACTCGCCGGGCGCGCTCGCCGAGTTGGAGCGGGTACGGCCGCAGGCGATGGCCGGCACCCTGGCCGGCCTGGAGCAGCGGGGCCTGATCAGCCGGGCCCCCGATCCGGCCGACCGGCGCCGGGCCGTCATCGCGATCACCGAGGAGGGCCGGACCGTGCTGGAGCGGCGCCGCTCCGAGTCCGCCGACCGCCTCGCCCACGCCCTGGACGGGTTCACCCCGCAGGAGCGCAGGGCCCTGACCGGCGTACTGCCCCTCCTCGACCGACTGGCGGAACAGCTGTGAACGCCGAGGCGCCCGAGGGCGGCATACGCGCCCGGCTCCTCGCCCGCTCGGCCCGGCAGCGGGCCGCACCGCCCGGCCCCGGCTACAAGTGGGTCGCCCTGTCCAACACCACGCTCGGTGTCCTGATCGCCACGATGGACGCCTCCATCGTGATCATCTCGCTGCCCGCCATCTTCCGCGGCATCGGCCTGGACCCGCTCGCCGCGGGCAACATCGGCTATCTGCTGTGGATGATCCTCGGCTATCTGCTGGTCTCGGCCGTCCTGGTGGTGGTCCTCGGCCGGCTCGGCGACATGTTCGGCCGGGTGCGCATCTACAACCTGGGCTTCCTGGTCTTCGCCCTCGCCTCCATCGCCCTGTCCCTGGACCCGCTGCGGGCCGGGGCGGGCGCGCTGTGGCTGATCCTGTGGCGCATCGTGCAGGCGTTCGGCGGCTCCATGCTCACCGCCAACTCGGCCGCGATCCTCACCGACGCCTTCCCCTCCCGGCAGCGCGGCATGGCGCTCGGCATCAACCAGATCACCGCGCTCGCCGGGCAGTTCCTCGGCCTGCTCGCCGGTGGTCTGCTGGCCGCCGTGGACTGGCGGGCGGTGTTCTGGGTGAGCGTCCCGATCAGTGTCACCGGCACCATCTGGTCGTATCTGAGCCTGCGCGAGACCGCGGCCGGGGGGCGCGGCCGGGTCGACTGGCTCGGCAACCTCACCTTCGCCTCGGGCGCCGGCATCCTGCTCGCGGGCATCACGTACGGCATCCAGCCCTACGGCGGCCACCCCACCGGCTGGACCAACCCGCTCGTCCTCACCGGGCTGATCGGCGGCGTGTTCCTGCTGCTCGTCTTCTGCGTGGTGGAGAACAAGATCGCCGAACCGATGTTCCGCCTCTCCCTGTTCAAGGTGCGGGCCTTCGCGGCGGGCAACCTCGCCGCCCTGCTGACCGCGATCGCGCGCGGCGGGCTCCAGTTCATGCTGATCATCTGGCTCCAGGGCATCTGGCTGCCGCTGCACGGTTACGACTTCGAGGACACCCCCCTGTGGGCGGGCATCTTCATGCTGCCGCTGACCCTCGGCTTCCTGCTCGCCGGTCCGGTCTCCGGCTATCTCTCCGACCGGTTCGGCGCCCGGATCTTCTCCACCGCCGGGCTGCTGGTGGTCGCCGGGTCCTTCCTCGGGCTGCTGGCCCTGCCGGTGGACTTCGACTACGGCCCGTTCGCCGCGCTGCTGCTGCTCAACGGGCTGGGCCAGGGCATGTTCTCCTCGCCCAACACCTCCTCGATCATGGGCAGCGTGCCGGCGAAGTACCGGGGCGTGGCCTCCGGAATGCGCTCCACCTTCCAGAACTCGGGCACGGCCCTGTCCATCGGCGTGTTCTTCTCGCTGATGGTCTCCGGCCTCGCCGCCACCCTGCCGAAGACCCTGAGCAGCGGCCTGGCGGCGCACGGCGTGCCCGCCGCGACCGCGCACCAGGTGGCCTCGCTGCCGCCGGTGAGCACCCTGTTCGCCACGTTCCTCGGCAACAACCCCATCGGCCATCTGCTCGCGGGCGGCACCCTGGACCAGCTGACCGCCGCCCAGCGCGCCACCCTGACCGGCCACACGTTCTTCCCCGAACTGGTCTCCGGGCCCTTCCACCACGGCCTGACCATCGTCTTCAGCGTGGCCGCCGGTATGGCCCTGGTCTCCGCGGTGGCCTCCGCGCTGCGCGGCGGCCATGAACGCGCCGACGAGGCGCCGACGACCGGCGCCGAGCACCCCGCGCCGAAGCCGAGCGGGGCGGCGCGCCCCTCCTGAGCCCCTGATCCCTCTCTGGAGCCCCCGATCCCTGGCTCAGCCGGGTCCCTCGGGTCCCTCGGACCCGGCGCGCTCGTGGCGCCGTCGTACGACATGACGGGCCACGAGCGCGAGGACCAGGACCGCGAGGGCCAGCAGGAAGTAGAGCTCGTAGCGCTTGATCTCCTCGTACACCGTGTCGATATGGCTGCCCGCCAGATAGGCGAGGGTGGTCCACAGACCCACCCACAGGGCCGCGCCGAGGGCGTTGAAGGCGAGGAAGCGGCGCCAGTGCATGCCCGAGGTGCCCGCGACGATCCCGTTGGCCTGGCGCAGACCCTCGATGAACCGGGCCACGGTCACGATCACGCCGCCGTGCCGGGTGAAGAAGTCCTCGGCGGCCGCGAACCGCTTCGGGGTCAGGAAGACGTACTTCCCCCAGCGGTGCACGAAGGCGCGCCCGCCGAAGTGGCCGATCAGATAGCCGATGTTGTCCCCGACGACGGCCGCGGCGAAGGCGATGAGGGCCACCTTCACGATGTCCAGCTCACCCGCGCCCGCGTACACCCCGGCGGCGAGCAGGATCGTCTCGCCGGGTGCCGGGATGCCGAAGTCCTCCACGAGGATCACGGCTCCCACGGCCCAGTAGCCGTAGTGGCCGAGCAGCGGCGCCAGATGGGCCAGTGGTCCCGGAAGCGGAGGGGCGGCCATGCCTCAACGGTACGGGCGGTCAGAGGACGGGGCCCCCGGCGGAACCGGGGGCCCGCTGGCAACTGGGGCACAGCTCGTGCTCGCCCTCGCGGCTGACGACGGTTCCCCAGCCGAGGCAGCGCTCGCAATCGCGGGCGCGGCTCAGGTCCGGGTGGGGCGGCGGGACGTGGCTGGGACGGGCTGCGTGCACCATGCGGCGAGCGGCTCCTTGCGGTGTGAGGGAGTCGTAAGGATGTCCGAGTTGCCAGATTAAGTCTTATTTATCCCTGATTTCTGTGATGTGCGTCACACTCCTCGGGGTCAATCGAGATTGCCCAGCCGGGCCTCGCGCCACAGGTCGACGCCGCCGTCGGTGGCGTACGTGTCGATCTCGGCCAGCTCCTCGTCGGTGAAGTCGAGGTGGTCCAGCGCGGCCACGTTCTGCTCCAGCTGCTCGGTGCGGGAGGCGCCGATGACCAGCGACGTCACCCGCTGGTCGCGCAGCGCCCAGGCGAGCGCCAGCTGGGCCAGGGTCTGCCCGCGCCGGGCGGCGATGCCGTTCAGGGCGCGCAGTCGGCGCAGCACGTCCTCGGTCAGCCAGGAGCGGTCGAAGGAGTCGCCGCGCGCGGCCCGCGAGTCGCCCGGTACGCCGTCCAGGTAGCGGCCGGTCAGCAGACCCTGGGCGAGCGCCGTGAAGCCGATGACGCCGAAGCCCTCCTCCTGGGCCACGTCCAGCAGGCCCTCGGTCTCGATCCAGCGGTTGAACATGTTGTACGACGGCTGGTGGATCAGCAGCGGGGTGCCCAGGTCGCGCAGGATCGCGGCGGCCTGCCGGGTGCGCTCGGCGTCGTAGGAGGAGATGCCGACATAGAGCGCCTTGCCCTGGCGGACGGCCGTGTCGAGGGCGCCCATCGTCTCCTCCAGCGGCGTGCTCGCGTCCAGCCGGTGGGAGTAGAAGATGTCCACGTAGTCCACGCCCATCCGGCGCAGCGACTGGTCCAGCGAGGCCAGCAGATACTTACGGGATCCGCCGCCCTGCCCGTAGGGGCCCGGCCACATGTCCCAGCCCGCCTTGGTGGAGATCACCATCTCGTCGCGGTACGGCGCGAGGTCCCGGCGCATCAGCCGGCCGAAGTTGGCCTCCGCCGAGCCGTACGGGGGGCCGTAGTTGTTGGCCAGGTCGTGATGGGTGATCCCCAGGTCGAAGGCGCGCAGGGCGATCTCGCGCTGGGTCTCGAAGGCGCGGTCGTCGCCGAAGTTGTGCCAGTAGCCCAGGGAGAGGACCGGCAGGTCGAGGCCTGAGCGGCCGGTGCGCCGGTAACGCATGGTGCCGTCGTAGCGAGCGGGGTCCGCGACATGGGTCATCGGGTGTTCTCCGGGTGGTGCGGTACGGGTGCCCCCAGAGGTGCGAGGGGGTCCCGTCCACCCTGCGCCGAGGTGATCCATAAGTCCAATTGCGCAGCCGGATGGGATTGAGCGGCCCTGTTTCTGAGTGGGGACCTCTTCGGTTTTCCGGGTGAGGGCTGTCCGATCCTACGAACTTCGCGCGGACCGGGTTACCGGCCCCTCCCGGCTCTGATAGGAAACTTTCCTACCAGTACGCGCAGCACCTTCGTACTGGCCCAACTCGCCACCCCCCACACCTACTTGGAGCCCCAGTGGCGCATGACCACCGCGATTCAGCAGCCTCCGCCCGCCTGTCCCGCCGTACCCTCGTCGCCGCGCTGGGCGCCGTGGCCGCCGGTGCCGCGCTCGGTGTCCCGCGCGCCGTCGCGGCGCAGTCCGGCACCGCGGCCGCGACCGGCCTCGACGATCCCGCGAAGAAGGAGATCGCGATGAAGCTGGTGTCGAGCGCGGAGAACTCCTCGCTCGACTGGAAGGCCCAGTACACGTACATCGAGGACATCGGCGACGGCCGCGGCTACACCGCCGGCATCATCGGCTTCTGCTCCGGCACCGGCGACATGCTCGACCTCGTCCAGCTCTACGCCGACCGCAAGCCGGGCGACGTCCTGGCCAAGTACCTGCCCGCGCTGCGCAAGGTCAATGGCAGCGACTCGCACTCCGGGCTCGACCCGGACTTCCCCGAGGACTGGCGCAAGGCCGCGCAGGACACGGCGTTCCAGAAGTGCCAGGACGACGAGCGCGACCGGGTCTACTTCGACCCCGCCGTCGCCCAGGGCAAGACCGACGGACTGCGCGCCCTCGGCCAGTTCTGCTACTACGACGCCATCGTCATGCACGGCGACGGCGACGACTCCACCAGCTTCCGCAACATCCGCAAGCGTGCCCTGCGCACCGCCGAGCCGCCGGCGCGGGGCGGCGACGAGACGGCGTACCTCAACGCCTTCCTCGACGCCCGGGTCTGGGCCATGAAACAGGAGGAGGCGCACAGCGACACCACCCGCGTCGACACCGAACAGCGGGTCTTCCTGCGCAAGGGCAACCTCGACCTGAGGACGCCGCTCGACTGGAAGGTGTACGGGGACAGTTACCACATCGGCTGACGGCCGCCCGCGCCCGCGAGGGCTGCGGCAGACCGGCGGGCGCGGGCGCCACGGTCCCCGCGGCGATCCCGGCGGCCTGCCGCCGCCACGGTCCCCGCGGCGATCCCGGCGGCCTGCCGCGGCGTGGCCCGCCGGATCACGGCGACCACCGGCGGGTCCACGGCGGGGCCCGTCCGTGAAGCGTCCCGTACGCGTGGCCGGACGGCGCGGAGGGCGGCGGATCATAAGGTGGGGCGTACTCGCGCGTCATGCTCCTGACGAGCAAAGATGGGCGTCAGCGAGCGACCGAAACCGACGCGGAGGAACGCACTCATGGCGCACGAGCGAGCCGGCCGGCCGGCCGGTCCCGAGGATCTTGTCGATGTGGCCAGGCTGGTCACGGCGTACTACGCGCTGCACCCGGACCCGGCCGACCCGGCCCAGCGGGTGGCGTTCGGCACCTCGGGGCACCGGGGCTCGTCCCTGGCGAGTGCCTTCAACGAGGACCACATCGCCGCCACCAGCCAGGCCATCTGCGAGTACCGCGCCGGAGCGGGCATCGACGGACCGCTGTTCCTGGGCGCCGACACCCACGCCCTGTCGGAGCCCGCGAAGGTCACCGCGCTGGAGGTGTTCGCCGCCAATGGCGTGACCGTGCTCATCGACAGCGCGGACGGCTACACGCCCACCCCCGCCGTCTCGCACGCCATCCTCACGCACAACCGGGGCCGCACCACGGGGCTCGCCGACGGCGTGGTCGTGACCCCCTCGCACAACCCGCCCGCCGACGGCGGCTTCAAGTACAACCCGCCGAGCGGCGGCCCGGCCGCCTCGGACGCCACCTCCTGGATCCAGGACCGCGCCAACGAGATCATCACCGGCGGCCTGAAGGACGTACGACGGCTGCCGTACGCCCGCGCGCTCGCCGCGGACACCACCGCCCGCTACGACTTCCTCGGCACCTACGTCGACGACCTGCCCGGCGTCCTCGACCTCGACGCGATCCGCGCGGCCGGGGTGCGCATCGGCGCCGATCCGCTGGGCGGGGCCTCCGTCGCCTACTGGGGCCGGATCGCCGAGCGGCACCGCATCGACCTCACGGTGGTCAACCCCCACACCGACCCCACCTGGCGGTTCATGACGCTGGACTGGGACGGCCAGATCCGCATGGACTGCTCCTCGCCCTACGCGATGGCCTCGCTGATCGAGCAGCGCGACACGTACCGCATCGCCACCGGCAACGACGCCGACGCCGACCGGCACGGCATCGTCACCCCGGACGCGGGCCTGATGAACCCCAACCACTACCTCGCGGTCGCCATCGACTACCTCTTCCGGCACCGCGAGAACTGGTCCGTCCGGGCGGGCGTCGGCAAGACCCTGGTGTCCTCCACCATGATCGACCGGGTCGCCGCCGACCTCGGCCGCCGCCTGGTCGAAGTGCCCGTCGGCTTCAAGTGGTTCGTGGACGGGCTGATCGGCGGGGAACTCGGCTTCGGCGGCGAGGAGTCGGCGGGTGCCTCCTTCCTGCGCCGGGACGGCTCGGTGTGGACCACCGACAAGGACGGCATCATCCTCGCCCTGCTCGCCTCCGAGATCACCGCCGTCACCGACCGGACCCCCTCCGAGCACTACGCGGGCCTGACCGCGCGCTTCGGCGAGCCCGCCTACGCCCGCATCGACGCCCCCGCCACCCGCGAACAGAAGGCCCTGCTCGGCAAGTTGTCGCCCGCCCAGGTCACGGCGGACACCCTCGCCGGGGAGCCGGTCACCGCCGTGCTCACCGAGGCGCCCGGCAATGGCGCGGCCATCGGCGGCATCAAGGTCAGCACCGACAACGCCTGGTTCGCGGCCCGCCCCTCGGGCACCGAGGACGTCTACAAGATCTACGCCGAGTCCTTCCTCGGCCAGGACCATCTGGCCCGGGTGCAGGAGGAGGCCCGGACGGTGGTGCAGGGCGCGCTGGGCGGCTGAGCGACGGCCTGCCTGCCGGTGTTCGGCACGGCGGCCGCCATGCCGGTGCGTGGCGGCCGCCGTTCGTGCTCAGCGGTGCCCGTGGTTCTCCGCGAGCCGGTGCAGGACGGCCCCCGCCATGGCCTGCTCGCCCCGGGCGTTGGGGTGCGCCGGGGCCGCGGGCGCGGCCGGCTGGAGCGGCTCGATCCAGCGGTCCGCGGGCGCCTTGCACATGTCGTGGCCCACGGTCGGACCGTAGGTGTCCACGTACTCGGCGCGGTTGCGCCCGGCCACCGTGCGCAGCATCAGGTTCAGCCGCTTCTCGGTGTCCCGCAGATAGCTGAAGTCCCCTTGCGCGAAGGGAACTTGGGGGAAGCAGCCGACGCCGTCGTCGGGCAGCAGATCGGGATAGCCGACGACCACGACCCGGGCGTGCGGCGCCCGCGCGTGCACGGCCCGCAGTATCTCGGTGACCTTCGGCGCGGTCCGCCGCACCGCGAGGGCCAGCGCGTCCTGCCCGGACGCCTCGTAGGAGCGCTCGCAGGGATTGCCCGTCGGGTCCTGGACACCGAGCCGGGCGCAGGTGGCGATGATGCCGCCGAACCCGACGTCGTTGCCGCCTATTTGGAGCGTCACCAGGTCCGTGTTCCGCGAAACGGCCTTCAGCTGGGGCCGGTTGGTGCCCTGGGCCTGCCACATCTGCACGGTCGTCGCGCCCGAGCAGCTGACGTCGGTGAACGTCCTCGCCTCCGCCCGCAGCGCCACCAGCGAGGGGTAATTCTGGTCGGAGCGTGCGCAGTCGGCGTCCACCTGGGTAGGTATGCCAGGACCCGAGGTGTAGGAGTCGCCGAGCGCCACATAGGTGAGGCGGTGGCCGTGGTGGCCCGCCGGACGCGCGGCGGCCGGAGTGGTGGCGGCGGCGACCAGGGCGCATCCGCCCACCGCCGCCGCCAGCGCCGCGGCCCGCCGCCGGGCTCTCGCCCCGTTCGCCGGACGCCTGTCGTTCGTCATCGTTCCCCCCTGGGACCGGTACACGGCGCGCGGCGGCGCCATGGAGCGGCCCTCACGCGATTGACTGGGCCTGTATACCGTCCGGTAGGTCCCGCCGACCAGAAGCGGGAACCCATGAGTTCGGGGGGAACGCGGCGGGGAGCCGCTGGTGGGGCGCGAGGCCGCGGCGGTGCGCGGCCCCTGCCCGGCCTCAGGCGCCGGACACGGCGACGGCCGGTGCGGGCTCCTGGAGCAGCGAGTCGTCCTCCGGGCGGGCCCCGGACAGCCGGTGGCGTGCCGCGATCAGGGCCATGTCGACATCCCGCGTCCCGGTGGCCACGCACAGCGTGTACGAGATGTCCGCGAGCCGCTGCCGCGCCCTCGGGGTGCTCTCCTCGGCCCCGAGCAGTGCGAGGGTCTCGTACTGGGTGATGAGGTCCTTCAGCACGGCGGGGTGTGCCATCAGCATGGGGTCGGCCTCCTGGTGTCTTCGCCGATGTACGACGTCAGAGGCGCGACTACCCGGCCCGGCGCCCCGCATGCCACCCCGGTCGTCCCCGGTCCCGCGCGTACCTCCTTTCCGGACAGGGAGACGGATACATCACCCGCACGGGTGCTCTCCGGCCGGTATGCGCCGGTCGCGCGCCCCGCGCCGCCCTCCTTCGCTGATCATGCACCTGTGAGTCTGCACACCCGAAGTGCCGTACCGCGCCGGGTCGTTCCGGCCGTGCTCGGCACCCTCAGCGTCCTGTCCCTGCTGTCCGCCCTGCCCGCCGCCGCGCAGCCCGCGCGTGCCGCGGCCCGGCCCGCCGCGCCGGGCCCGGCCCGCCGCGCCGCCGCCCCGGCAGGCCACGGCCGCCGAGGCGCGGACCGACGCCTATCTCCGCTCGGTCAAGGACCGGCCCGCGGCCCTGCGGGCCTTCTTCCGGCAGCTCCCCAAGGGCGGGGACCTGCACAACCACCTCTCCGGGGCGGTGAACACGGACTACCTCATCGAGCTGGCCGCCGAGGACGGCCTGTGCGTCGACGCGACGATGACCGCCGTCGCCCCGCCCTGCGGCCCCGGCACCCGCCCCGCCGCCGACGCCCGCACCGACCGCGCCTTCCACGACGCGATCGTGCGCGCCTGGTCCATGCAGGACTTCCCGCCCGACGAGAACGGGCACGACCACTTCTTCGACACCTTCGGCAAGTTCGGCGAGGTCACCTGGCGGCACCGGGGCAAGCTGCTCGCGCAGGTCGCCGACACCGTCGTCGCCAACAACCAGTCGTACCTGGAGACGATGGTCACCCCCGCCTCCGACGGCGCCAAGCAGCTCGCCGACCAGGTGGGCTGGGACGCCGATCTCGCCGCCCTGCACCGCAAGCTGGCCGCGGGCGGCAAGCTGGACAGGCTGGTCGCGGACGCCCGCAAGGAGACCGACGACGGCGACGCCGAGTTCCGCGCCACCGAGCACTGCGGCACCGCCGAGGCCCGGCCCGCCTGCGGGCTCACCGTCCGCTGGATCTCCCAGGCGTCCCGGGGCAGTTCACCGGTGCGGGTCTTCACCCAGCTGGACCTCGGCATGCGGCTCGCCGAGGCGGACTCCCGCTTCGTCGCCGTCAACCTGGTGCAGCCGGAGGACTGGGACAGCTCGCTGGAGAACTACAGCCTCCAGATGCGCATGGTCGGCTATCTGCGCACCGTGTACCCGAAGGCCCATGTCACCCTGCACGCGGGCGAGTTGTGGCCCGGACTGGTCAAGCCCGAGGCGCTGAAGTTCCATATCGCCGAGGCGGTGGACGTCGCGCACACCCAGCGCGTCGGACACGGCGTGGACCTCGTCCACGAGGACAACTGGCAGCGCACCGCCCGCACCATGGCGGCCCGGCAGATCGCCGTCGAGGTGCCCTTCTCCAGCAACGCCCAGATCCTCGGCGTCAAGGGCGCCGAGCACCCCTTCACCACGTATCGCCGCTACGGCGTCCCGGTCGTCCTCGCCACCGACGACCCCGGTGTCTCGCGCATCGACATCAGCCACGAGTACCAGTACGCCGCCGCCACCTACGGCCTCGGCTACCCGGTGCTGAAGGACCTGGCCCGCGCCTCCCTCCAGTACGCCTTCCTGCCCGGCGCGAGCCTGTGGCAGGGCAACCCCACCGCCCAGGGCTACCACCCGGTCGCGGCCTGCCGCGCCGAGCGCCCCGGCCGGCCCGTGCATGGCGCGGCCTGCCGCCGTCTCCTCGACGGCAGCGCTCGGGCGCGCCTGGAGTGGCGCCAGGAGGCCGCGTTCGCGGCGTTCGAGCGGGCGCACGCCCGGGGGTGACTCGGTTCCGGCCGCGCCGGTCCCCCTGCGGGGATCGGCGCGGCCGGAATGCATCGATTGGCCGAGAAGTGCGCGGTCATACAACCGGATGACCTGATTCCGTGCGCGCGGGCGGGGCGGGTCTTCGCCATTACCCCGGCTTTGCGACGGCGTTTCCGGTAACCCCATGCACCCCCGTCGTCACCCCCCGTACCGTGCAGGGATCCCCCTCCCGCAAGATCGTCACATCGCCATCACATAGCCTTCACGGAACGACCGCTTTCGGCCGATCGTGTTCCGGGTCCCCCTGACGGGGCAGACGCCACGCGCGCCCCGCACCTAGCCTCCCGGGCCATGCGATCACCTCTGCTGAGACGCCTCGGTCTCACCGCCGTCCTCGCCGTCGTCCTCGCCGTCTTCGGCTTCAGTACCATCGCCAGCGCGGACCCGGACCCGGCCGCCCTCACGTTCAGCACCGACAGCGCCACCACCACTCCCGGCGGTTCGGTCAAGCTGTCGATGACGCTGACCAACAACAAGACGTACGACGTCCTGTTCGTGTACCAGACGATCGATCCGACCTGGCTGACCACCCAGCGTCCGGACCTGAAGTACAGCTTCGCCGGCTGCACCCTGGCCGCCGCCGACGGCAGCAGCACCTCCTGCTCCGGCACCGGCCCGACCAACCTCGGCACCAACTACGGCGCCACCATCCCGCCCGGCCAGAGCCGTACCGTCACCCTGACCCTCCAGGTCGCCGCCGACTCCGGCTGCAACGGCAACATCGGCTTCTACTCGTACTTCTACGCCGAGTTCAGCGACGGCACCAACAGCAACGGCGGTCCCGTCTACACGCCCGAGACGCGCGTGCTCTGTTCCTGACGGACCTGTCGCACCAGCCGCGGGAGCGGTGACGTCGCCCGGTGGACCCGACGGTCCGCCGGGCGACGCGGGGCAGGACGAGAAAAAGGTCAATCGGGTTGCGTCACAAGGCAGTTGGACACCCGCCATTTTCCGTCAGGTTTCGTGACCCGACCACAAAAGCTACACACATCCATCACTATGTGACGCGACGGATGCACGACGACCGGCTTCTGAGGGGGACGCCGGGGTCGTGCGAGGGGGTGCGTCCGCTCCATGCGAGCCGTGCTCACCCCTGTCCGGGGAGGGGAACTTCACCGCATGAAGCGGACCATTCGCACCACCGCGCTGACGGTGGGCGCGCTCATCGCCGCACTGGGCCTGCAGGCCGGACCGGCCCAGGCCGACAGCGGCACACCACGTATCGACCTCAGAGTCCTGGTGGTGAGCGACGGCGGCCCGGCCACCGACGCCATCACCGCCGAACTCACCTCGGAGGGAACGCCGTTCACCGAGGTCGACCTGACCAGCGGCAGCCGCCCCACCATCGACGCCGGCTTCCTCGCCGACACCGTGGACGGCCGGGCCCGCGCCAAGTACCAGGCCGTCGTCCTGCCCAACGACAACCCGTTCGCAAGCGGCAGCGCCGAGATGAGCGCACTCGCCGCCTACGAGCAGACGTACGGCATCCCGCAGGTCGACGCCTACACCTACGCCCGCCCCCAGGCCGGGCTCCAGGTCCCGACCACCGGCGGCTACTCCGGCAGCGTGGACGGCATCCAGGCCCAGGTCACCGCGGCGGGCAAGGCGGGCCCCTTCGACTACCTCAAGGGCGCCGTGCCCTTCGAGGACAACTCGCCGACCGTGGGCGAGAGTTACGCCTATCTGTCGACGCCCGCACCCGGCGCCGACTTCACCCCGTACGTCCAGGCGACCATCCCCGGCACCACCACCCAGGGCTCACTCGTCGGCGAGTACCGGCACGACGGGCGGCGCGAGCTGGTCATCACCTTCGTCTACAACCAGTACCAGCAGCAGTTCCGGCTGCTGGCGCGCGGCATCGTGGACTGGATGACCGGCGGGGTGCACCTCGGCTCCTCCCGCAACTACTTCGCCGTGCACGTGGACGACGTGTTCGCGGCCGACGACCGCTGGGACACCCAGCTCAACTGCACGCCCGGCGACGTCGACTGCACCAACAGCTCCGGCACGCCGAGCCCGATCCGGATGACCCCGGCGGACGTCGACTACGCCGCCGCCTGGGAGCAGAGCCACAACTTCACCCTCGACCTCGCCTTCAACGGCTCCGGCAGCGTCGACCAGCGCGCGGACAACAACGGCGTCGACCAGCTCGCCGACAAGTTCATCGCCGACCGCAACCAGTTCCGCTGGATCAACCACACCTACACACACGCCTTCCTCGGCTGCGAGCAGGACACCACCGTGGTGCCGTGGAAGTGCGAGACCAACCCCGACGGCAGCACCCAGTGGGTCAGCCGGCAGACCATCGACGACGAGATCGCCAACAACCGCGCCTGGGGCCTGACCAACGGACTGCCCCTGGACAACAGCGAGTTGGTGACCGGCGAGCACTCCGGGATGCGGATCCTGCCGCAGCAGCCCGACGACAACCCCAACCTGGGCCCCGCGCTCACCGACAGCGGCGTCAAGTGGCTCGGCGCGGACGCCTCCCGCGACCCCGCCCAGCGCCAGGTCGGCCCCGCCGAAACGGTCGCCCGCTACCCGATGAACGTCTTCTACAACGCGGGCAAGGCCTCCGAGGAGGCCGACGAGTACAACTGGCTGTACACCAGCCGTGCCCAGGGCGGCAGCGGGGTGTGCGAGGACAACCCCGCCACCAGCACCTGCCTGCCCGCCCCGCTGGACACCAGCACCGGCTATCAGGACTACATCGTCCCGCTGGAGACCCGCATCGACCTCGGGCACGTGCTCTCCAACGACCCGAAGCCGCACTTCATCCACCAGTCCAACCTCACCGAGGACCGCATCGCCTACCCGGTCCTCAACGGCGTGCTCGACGGCTACGACAACCTGTTCGCCGCCAACACCCCGCTGGTGAACCTGCGGATGAAGGACATCGGCACCGAACTCCAGCGCCGCACCGCCTGGACCGCCGCCCTGAACGCCGGCCAGGTCACCGCCTACCGCATCGGCAACACCGTCACCGTCCAGGCGCCCGGCGGCACCTACACCAACGCCACCCTGCCCACCGGCAGCACCTACGCTCTCGGCGCCTTCGGCAGCGCCTACGGCGGTGAACTGTCCGGCTGGACCGCCTCCATCGGCCTCGCGCAGACCTTCACCCTGCCGGCCGCCGCGCCCGCCGCCACCCCGGGCACCCACGGCCACACCCACCCGGCGGCCACCGCACCGGCCCCGCGCACCAGGCTCCCCAAGGGCGTCACCAAGCAGGTCCCGTACGCCCCGCGGCACCAGGCCAGGCACTCCTCGCAGCACTGAACGCGCACCGACCCAAGGGCCCGTCCGACACCCTCGGACGGGCCCCGGATCCCGGCCGCCACGACGCGGCCGGGAACCGCACGACCACCCCACAACTCTGGCCGTGGAGCCCGATCGATGCACGTTCACCACGGCGCGCGCCGCCCCGGCGCGGCGCACGTCACCCTGCTCACCGAAGGCACCTACCCGCACAGCCACGGCGGCGTCAGTGTCTGGTGCGACCAGCTCGTCCAGGGCATGCCCGACCTGGACTTCGACATCATCGCCGTCACCGGCACCGGCCGCGAACCCGTCGTCTGGGACCTGCCCGCCCAGGTCCACCAGGTGCTCTCCGTCCCCATGTGGGGCGATCCGCCCGAGGGCCGCGCGCCCCGGGGCCGCGCCCTCACCCGGCTCACCGCCGCCTACGAACGCTTCCTCACCGCCCTCCTCGACCCGTGCGCCGAGGACCAGTTCCCGCCCGCGCTCTACCTGCTGGCGCGGGCCGCCGCAGACGGGACGCTGAGCCCCTTCCTGCGCGGCGACCGGGCCATCGCCCTGCTCGCCACCGTGTGGAACCGCCCGGGCCTCGCCGCGCGCGAGGCCCGCCCCACCCTGCACGACGCGGTCACCGCCACCGCCCTGCTGGAACACGCCCTGCGCCCGCTCGCCGCCCCCACGCCCCGGCACGGCGTGGCCCACGCGGTCAGCGGGGGAGTGGCCGTACTGCCCGGACTCGCCGCCCTGGACCGGCACGGGGTCCCGCTGCTGCTCACCGAGCACGGCGTCTATCTGCGCGAGCGCTACCTCGGCTACCGCACCGCGCCCTACCGCTGGCCGGTGAAGGCCGTCGTCCTCGGCTTCTTCCGGCTGCTGGCCGAGGAGAGCTACCGCAGGGCCGCCCTGATCACCCCCGGCAACCGCTACAACCGGCTCTGGGAGGAACAGGGCGGCGCCGACCCGAAGGCCATCCGCACCGTCTACAACGGCGTGGACCCGGCCGCCTTCCCGCCCGCCGGACCCGAACCCGCCACACCGACCCTGAGCTGGGCCGGCCGGGTCGACCCCATCAAGGACCTGGAGACGCTCATACGCGCGTTCTCCCTCGTCAGGGCCGAGATACCCGAGGCCCGGCTTCGGCTGTTCGGCGGCACACCCCGCGGCGGCGAGGCGTACCGGGAGCGCTGTGCCGCGCTGGCGGCCGAGCTGGGCCATGGCGACGCCGTCGCCTTCGAGGGCCGCGTCGAGGACATCAAGGACGCCTACGCGGCCGGGAACGTGGTGATGCTCTCCAGCATCAGCGAGGGCTTCCCGTTCACCCTGATCGAGGCCATGTCCTGCGGCCGGGCCACCGTCTCCACCGATGTCGGCGGGGTGCGCGAGGCGGTGGGCGACACCGGACTCGTCGTACCACCGCGCGACCCGCGGCGAATGGCGGCGGCCGCCCTGGAACTGCTCCGCGACGGCGAGCGGCGCGGCGCCATGGGAGAGGCCGCGCGGCTGCGGGTGATCGAGCAGTTCACGCTCCGCCAGACCATCGACACCTTCCGCTCGATATACCTGGAACTCCCTTACCACACACGAGAGTTCAGCACCCCGTCCGCGCCGGAGCGCGAGGCCGGGCGCCGGACCGCCGCGGGGAGCCTGGCCGGATGAGCGGACCCATGGCCCTGGAGCCGGGCGGCGCCGAACAGGACACCCTCGCCCTCCGGCTCGCCCGCCCCGACGACCGCACCCTGTCCCTGCGGCTGCCCGGCCTCGGCACCGACGAGGCGGCCGTCAGCCTGCTGGCCGCCGAACTCGCCGACCGGATCGGCCCCGCCGTCCACCCCTACGAGGTCGCCGCCCTGCTGGAGGCCGAGGGCCTCACCGCCGAGACGATCAAGGACCGGTACGGCCACCCGAACCTGTTCTCGCTGGCCACCGCCCTCTACGAACAGGTGCCCCGCACCTTCCCCGAGCCCGCGCGGGCCGCCGACCCCTGGCGCCCCGACCATGTCCGCTGTCTGCTGCGCGGGCTGCTCTTCGCCCTGCCGGGCCTCGCCTACCCGCTCACCGCGCCCCTGTGGCACCCCGGCGGGCACGCCGCCGCGCTGATCCTCGCGGGCCTGGTCTCCTGGGCCTTCGGCCAAGGGCTCGGCCACCGCGCCCACTTACGCAAGGCGACCGGCCCCCGGGAGGCCGCCCGCACTCTGGCCGCGGGCGCGCCGCTGGGCGCCGCGCTCGCCACCGCCCTTCTTCCGATCTCGGGCGCGCCGCTGGGCGCCGCGCTCGCCACCGCCCTCGCCGCGCCGCTCACCGGCGGCGGCCCGGTCCTGCTCGCCGTCGCCGCCCAGTCGCTCTACCTCGCGGCCGCCGGCGTCCTGCTGGTCCTGGCCCGGGAGAAGACACTGCTCGCCGCGCTGAGCCCGCTGCTCGCGGGCGCCGCCTGCCTGCTCCACTGGGACCCGGGTCCCCTGCCGCGCCTCGGCCTCCCCTTGCTGGCGCTGCTCGCCACCCTCGCCGTCACCGCCCACGCCCTGCGCGGCCTGCTCAAGGAACCCGGCGCCGACGGCGGCAGGCGGCCCCCGCTGCGCTGGTCGCTGCCGTACGGCCTGTTCGGTCTCGCCGCCGGGCTGCTGGTGCTGCTCGAAGGCCGCCGGGAGCCGTACGCGGTGATCGTGCTGACCCTCAGCATGGGGCCCGCCGAATGGCTGCTCTACCGCTACCGCGGCCTGTCCGTCGCCGCGCTGCGCGCCACCGCCACCCCCGCCGGATTCCTGCTGCGCTCCGCCGGTGTCCTCGGCCTGTGCCTGCTCGGCTATCTGCTGCCGCTGCTCCCCGCCGCGTATCTCACGGGCGCCCCACCGGCGCCCCTGCTGCTGCTCGCGGCCACCCTGTGGACCGCGCTGCTCCTCCAGGCGTTCGGCACCGCCTGGCCGCCCGCCGTGATCTGTCTGGCCGCCGCCGGCGCGGCCGGCGCGGTCACCGCGCTGCGTCTGCCACCCGGCCCGGCCGCCCTGTCACCGCGCTGCGTCTGCCACCCGGCCCGGCCGCCCTGCCGCTCGCCTGCGCGGCCGCCGTGCCCTGTCTCCTGGCGTGCGCGCTGCGGCTGCTCGGCCGCCCGGCCCGGCACGCCTGAACCAGAACCTTCTTCTTCCTCGACTCACTGGAAGGACCCACCAGTTGACCTCCCAACCGCTCGCCGCCGTCACCGGCGCCGAGGGCTTCATCGGCTCCCACCTCACCGAGGCCCTGGTCGCCTCCGGGCACCGGGTGCGGGCCATGGCCCAGTACAACTCCTTCTCCTCCTACGGCTGGCTGGAGACCCTCGCCCCGGACGTCCTGGACCAGGTGGAGATCGTCCTCGGCGACGTCCGCGACCCCGGCTCCGTGCGCGGCCTGCTCGAAGGGGCCGACGTGGCCTACCACTTGGCCGCCCTGATTGCGATCCCGTACTCCTACCAGGCGCCCCACAGCTATGTGGAGACCAACGTCACCGGCACCCTCAACGTGCTCGAAGCGGTCCGCGCTCTCGGCACCCCCCGCCTGGTGCACACCTCCACCAGCGAGACCTACGGCACCGCGCAGACCGTGCCGATCACCGAGGACCACCCCATCAACACCCAGTCCCCGTACGCCGCTTCGAAGGCGGGCGGGGACCGGCTCGCCGACAGCTACCACGCCAGCTTCGGCACCCCGGTGGTCACCCTGCGGCCGTTCAACACCTTCGGACCGCGCCAGTCGATGCGCGCCGTCATCCCCACCGTCATCGGGCAGGTCGCGGCGGGGGAGCGGACCATCACCCTCGGCGATCTGCGGCCCACCCGCGACTTCCTGTTCGTCAAGGACACCGCGCGGGCCTTCCTCGCCGTGGGCGCCGCACCCGCCGAGCAGGTCGTCGGGCGCACCTTCAACGCCGGTACCGGCGGCGAGATCTCGGTCGGCGACCTCGTCGCCCTGATCGGCAAGGTCATGGACACCGCCCTCGACGTCCGCGCCGACCCCGCGCGCGTCCGGCCCGCGAACTCCGAGGTGATGCGGCTCGTGGCCGACGCCGGACGGCTCACCGCCGCCACCGGCTGGGGGCCCGTGCACACCCTGGAACAAGGGCTCGCGCACACCGTGGAGTTCTTCCGCGACCCGGCCAACCTGGCCCGCTACAAGACCGGCATCTACAACATCTGATCCGTCCGGCACGTCACGACGTCTTCTCAAGGAGGCACCCCATGCACGCAGTGATCCTGGCGGGAGGCAAGGGCGTCCGGCTGCGGCCCTACACCACCGCGCTGCCCAAGCCGCTCGTGCCCATCGGCGACCAGCACGCCATCCTGGAGATCGTGCTGCGCCAGCTGTCCGCGGCCGGCTTCACCGGCTGCACCCTCGCCATCGGACATCTCGGCGAGATCATCCGCGCCTACGTCGGCGACGGCTCCCAGTGGGGCATGGCCGTCGACTACGCCACCGAGGAGAGCCCGCTCGGCACCATGGGCCCCCTGCTCAACCTGAAGGACCGGCTGCCCGAGGACTTCCTCGTGATGAACGGCGACATCCTCACCGACCTCGACTACGCGGACGTACTGCGCCGCCATCACGCGTCCGGCGCGCCGCTCACCATCGCCACCTACGCCCGCAAGGTGCACATCGACTTCGGCGTGCTCACCACCGACGCCAGCAAGGTCGTCGCGTTCACCGAGAAACCCAGCATGGACTACCGGGTCTCCATGGGCGTCTACGGCCTCTCCCGCGCCACCCTCGACGGCTACACCCCCGGCCTTCCGCTCGGCTTCGACGAACTCGTCCTCGACCTGCTCAGAGCCCAGAACCCGCCGCACGCCTACGAGTTCGAGGGCTACTGGCTGGACATAGGGCGTCCCGACGACTACGACCGGGCCAACGCCGAGTTCACCAGCCGCAAGTCCCTGCTGCTCAAGGGAGCCTGAGTCCCGCATGCGCATTCTCGTCCTGGGCGGCACCGGATATCTGGGCCGCCGGGTGATGGAACAGGTGCGCGCCCTTCCGGGCGCGCGCCTGCTCGCCGGGGGCCGCACCGGCGCCGAGTACACCGTCGACCTCGCCGCCGACCGGCCCGAGCGGCTGGCCAAGACCCTGGCGGCGGCCGCGCCCGACGCCGTGGTCAACTGCGCGGGCGCCACCGGCGGCGACCCGGTGACGCTCGCCGAGGTCAACGCCCGGGGGCCCGCCGTGCTCTGCGCCGCCCTGCGCGAGGCGGCCCCCGCGGCCCGCCTGGTCCATCTCGGCTCCGCCGCCGAGTACGGCCCCGGCACCCCCTGCGCGGCGGTCACCGAGTCGGCGCCCGCCTGCCCCGTCACCCCGTACGGCGCCACCAAGCTCGCCGGCACCCTCGCGGTGACCGCGGCGGGCCTGGACGCGGTGGTGCTGCGGATCGGCAACCCGGTCGGGCCCGGGGCGCCCGCGGCGAGCCTGCCCGGCCGGATGGCCGCGCTGCTGCGCGGCGAGCCTGCCCGGCCGGATGGCCGCGCTGCTGCGGGCGGCCGGCTCCGACCCCGGGGCCGTGCTGCGGCTCGGGGACCTGTCGGCCTACCGTGACTTCGTGGACGTCCGCGATGTGGCCCGGGCCGTCGCCCTCGCCGTCACCGCGCCCGGACCGCTGCCGCCCGTGCTCAACATCGGCGGCGGCGGGGCCGTACCGGTGCGCGAGCTGGTGCACGGGCTCGCCCGACTCGCCGGATTCCGCGGGGAGTTGGCGGAGGACGGGGGCGGCTCGGCGCGCTCCGCCCAGGTGTCCTGGCAGTGCTCGGACATCGGCGCCGTCGAACGCGCACTCGGCTGGCGCCCGGCCCACGGCCTGGACGACGCCCTCGCCGCGCTGTGGGCGGCGACACCGTGAGCCTGCTGATACCGCTGTATGTGCACCCGGCACAGGATCCGGGCGCCTGGCACCGGCTGATCACGGCGGCCGCCCGCACCTACGCCGTCGTCCTCAACCCCGCCAGCGGGCCCGGCGAGGCGCCCGATCCCGCGTACACCGCGGCGGCGCGGGCGCTGCGCACGGCGGGCGCCCGGCTGCTCGGGTACGTCGACACCGACTACGGGACGCGGGAGCGGGCCGCGATCACCGAGGACGTGCGCCGGCACCGGCTCTGGTACCGGACCGACGGCTGCTTCCTCGACCGGGTCACCGCGACCGCCGAGGGCCTGCCGGACTGCCGCCGCCTGGTCCGCGAGCTGCGGCGGTCCGGCACCGGCAGCGTGGTGCTCAACCCCGGCGTCCATCCGGCGCCGGGGTACGCCCGGCTCGTCGATCTCACCGTCACGTTCGAGGGACACTGGGCGACGTACGTCTCCGCGTTCACCCGGCCCTCCTGGGCCGCGCGTCAACCACCCGACCGGATCTGCCACCTGGTGTACGGCGTGCCCGCCGCCCTGGTCCCGCTCGCGGTGCGTACCGCGCGGGAGCGGGGGGCCGGGGTCTGCGGGCCGGTGACCGGCGAAGGGCCCAATCCCTGGGCGGGGTTGAGTCCCGCGCTCGAGTTCTCGGACGGTGTGCGAGGCTGAGCCCGATCAGCACGCTCACACCGGGGAGACCACCACCGTCATGGCCGTCATCCACCACACGACCCTCACCCCCTCCAAGGTCGAACTGCTCGCCGAGTGGCTGCCCACCCGCCCGTGGTACCGCGGCGGTTCCGGCGCCCCCGTCCTGGAGAAGACCGGCGGCTTCCGGCTGGACGACCCCGAGGGCGAGGTCGGCATCGAGATCATGATCGCCACCGACACCACGAGCCCGGAGCGGACCGCGTACCTGGTGCCGCTGAGCTACCGGGGCGCGCCGCTGGAGGGCGCCGAGCACGCGCTCGTCGGCACCATGGAGCACGGCGTGCTGGGCAAGCGCTGGGCGTACGACGGGATGCGCGACCCGGTGCTGGTCACCGAGCTGCTGCGGCTCGTCGCGGGCCGGACGCAGGCGATGGCGCAGAGCATCACCGACTCCCCGGACCACGAGGTGACCCGTGCCTACACCGGCGCCCCGTTCACCCCGGCGGCCTTCACCCCGACCCCGGCGGACGACGCGGACGGCACCCATCTGCCCACCCCGCACGGCACGGCCCTGCGCCTGCACCGCGTGCTCACCCCGACGGACGGCAATCCCCCGGTCCCGGCGACGCCCGCGCTCGGCCACATCTCCACGGGCTGGCCGACGCCCTCGGGCGCTCGCCTGCGCGCGGTACTCCTGACGGTGTGCCAGCGCTGAGCCGATCGTGCCGTCCGGCATGACCGGACCGGCATGACCGGACCGGCATGACCGGACCGGCATGGACGCTCTGGCATGGACGGGTCAAATCTGGCACTCTTTCGGCAGTCGTCGCCCCGACCCCAGCGGGGGAGGCGACCGGTTCCTCAGCACAGCGCTCGCGCAAGCCCCGTACGCGACCGCCCCGGCGCATCCCAGCCGACCGGGCGGTCGTCGAGCAGGCCGGGACCCCGGCCGCCCCGAAGGAGTAGCGTGTGAGACCGACCCCCCACAAGGCCGCAGGCGTTGCCGCGCTCACCGCCGCCGCCCTGGCCGCCTTCTTCCTCCCCGCCGTGCCCGCCGCCGCGCACACCGCACCCGCACCCGCGAGCGCGGCGGCCGACTGCACACCCGCCCAGGTGGTCACCGACGGCGGCTTCGAGAACGGGAGTCCGGCGTGGACCCCGTCCACGTCGACCGTGATCACCAACCGCACCGGGCAGAGCCCCCACGGCGGCAGCTCGTACGCCTGGCTGGACGGCACCGGGAAGACCCGTACCGACAGCCTCACCCAGAGCGTCACCGTCCCCAGCGGGTGCGCCACCGCCACCCTCAGCTTCTATCTGCACATCGACACCGCCGAGACCACGTCGAGCACCGCCTACGACAAGCTGACCGCCACGTTCGGCAGCACCACGCTGGCCAGTTGGTCGAACCTCGACAAGAACACCGGCTATGTGCAGAAGTCGTTCGACGTGTCCTCCTTCGCCGGGCAGACGGTGAACCTCACCTTCACCGGCACCGAGGACTCCAGCCTCCAGACCAGCTTCGTCCTGGACGACATCGCCCTCGACACCTCCGGCGGCACCGCGCCCCCGGCCACCGACACCACCCGCACCCCCGCCGCGCCCGGCTACACGGTGAACCTCAGCAGCGACACCAGCGGCACCGCCTGGACCGGGCACGAGAGCGTGACCTTCACCAACGCCTCCGCCACCGCGCTGAACGAGGTCTATCTGCGGCTGTGGGACAACTACCACGGCACCTGCTCGGCGATGCCCATCAAGGTCACCAACGTCACCGGCGGCACCGCGGGCGACCTCTCCGTGGCCTGCACCGCGCTGAAGATCACGCTGCCCGCCCCGCTCGCCCAGGGGCAGAGCGCCAGCATCGGCTTCGACCTCGGCATCACCGTGCCGAGCGGCGCCGACCGCTTCGGGCACGACGGCGCGTACAGCAACATCGGCAACGCCCTGCCCGTCCTCGCGATCCGCGACGGCGCGGGCTGGCACCTCGACCCGTACACGAACAACGGCGAGGCCTTCTACTCGCTGGCCGCCGACTTCAAGGTCACCCTCGACCACCCGACGAGCCTGCTGGTCCCGGCCACCGGCACGTCCACCGACACCCCCGGCACGAGCGGTCGTACGATCACCACGGCCACCGCCTCCCAGGTCCGTGACTTCGCCTGGGCCGCCGGGCCCTTCAGCAAGATCTCCGGCACCTCGCCGGCCGGCGTCGCCGTGAACGTCTACTCGGTGTCCGGCATCAGCTCCGCCAGCGCCCAGTCGATGCTCAGCACCGCCAAGTCCGCCGTCGACACCCACGCCGGGCGCTTCGGCGCCTACCCGTACGGCGAGCTGGACGCCGTCCTCGACAACAACTACTGGTTCGGCGGAATGGAGTACCCCGGCTTCGTCCTCGACCTGGTCAGCAGCACCGCCCTCACCCATGAGATCGCCCACCAGTGGTGGTACGGCATCGTCGGCGACGACGAGTACAACAGCGCCTGGCTGGACGAGGCGTTCGCGGACTACTCGACCGACCTCGCCCAGGGCATCACCGGCTCGGGCTGCTGGAACAGCGTCTCCTGGGCCTCCGGCGCGGAGAAGATCACCAACTCGATGGCGTACTGGGACGCGCACTCCTCCCGCTACTCCACCGTGGTCTACGGCTACGGCAAGTGCGCCCTGCACGACCTGCGGCGCCTCATCGGTGACACCGCCATGACCAAGCTGCTGAAGGACTACGCGACCGCGCACTGGTACGGCGTCTCCACCACGGCCGAGTTCAAGGCCGCGGCCCAGGCCGCCACCGGCACGGACCTGACCTCCTTCTGGACCCAGCACCGCATCGACGGCTGACGGGCCCCCGGCCGGTCGCGGGTACCCCGGAAGGGGCGCCCGCGACCGGCCGCCGGGGCACCCGGATGGCCCAAACCGGCGAGTAGCCGTCTTCGTTGGGCGGAACCCGGGGTGCGGCGCGGCCCGATGCCGGGTCAGATGGAAGCCGTGCGAAGCTCCATGGTCCTTTCCCGCGGCCGCTCACGCCTGACCGTCACCGGCGTGCTGACCGGCCTCCTCCTCACCCTGTCCGTCCCGGCGGCCGTGCCCGAGAGCGGCGCCGTGACCCCCGAGCGGGGCAGCGCCTACATGGGCATGGGCGTCCTCGCCCACGACGGTGCCGCCGCCCCCGGCCCCACCGCCGACTCGCTCTCCGACTCCCGCACCGGCCTGACCGAGGGCGTGGACGTCTCCAGCTACCAGCGCAACGTCGCCTGGTCGACCCTGTACGGCAGTGGGGTGCGCTGGGCGTACACCAAGGCCACGGAAGGAACGTCGTACAAGAACGCCTACTTCAACCAGCAGTACACCGGCTCCTACGACGTCGGCATCGTGCGCGGCGCCTACCACTTCGCGACCCCGGACAGCACCGGCGGCGCCGCCCAGGCGGACTACTTCGTCAACCACGGCGGCGGCTGGTCGGCGGACGGCAGGACGCTCCCCGGGGTGCTCGACATCGAGTGGAACCCGTACGGCGGCGACTGCTACGGCAAGTCCAAGAGCCAGATGGTGACCTGGATCCGTGACTTCCTGAACCGCTACAAGGCCCGTACCGGCCGGGCCGCGGTGATCTACACCGCCACCAACTGGTGGACCCAGTGCACCGGGAACTACGGCGGTTTCAGCGCGAGCAACCCGCTGTGGATCGCCCGCTACGCCTCGACGGCGGGCACGCTGCCGGCCGGCTGGCAGTACTACACGATGTGGCAGTACACCTCCACCGGCAAGACCGTGGGCGACCACGACCGCTTCAACGGCGGCACGGCACAGCTGAAGACCTTCGCCTCCGGCTGACCCCCGAACCGCTCGCGGCGGGGGCGGCCGGGTTCGGGGGCCGCGGACGCCTGACGGCGTTCAGTCCCGCGCCGGAATCACCGGCGGTGTCCAGTCGGCGCGGCGCAGGATCGTGCGCAGGGTGACCCTGGCCGGTGCGAGGCGCATCGCGGTGTTGCGCAGGCCGACGGCCAGAGGGCCGGAGAGCTGCTGGCCCAGTCGGCCCGCCTGCCGGGCGGCGCGGGCCACGGCCTGGGCGCGGGGCCGGCGTTCGGCGTCGTAGCGGGCCAGTGCCTGGGCGAGGGACGGTGCCCCGGCGAGCGCGGCGGCCAGTGCCGCGGCGTCCTCCAGGGCCTGGCAGGCGCCCTGGCCGAGGTTCGGGGTCATCGCATGGGCCGCGTCGCCGAGCAGGACGACCCGGCCGGAGACGAACGAGGGCAGGGGAGCGGCGAGTTCGTGGATGTCGTGGTGCAGGACGTCCTTCGGCCGGGTGGCCGCCAGCAGGGCGGGGATCGGCTCGTGCCAGCCGTCGAAGCGGCGGCGCAGCATGCCGAGCGGGTCGGAATGCCGCACGCCGGGCGGTGAGTTGAGCACCGCGTGCCACTCGGCGTGGCCGTCCGCCAGGCCGATGTGCCCGAACTCCGCGCCCCCGCCCCAGGTCAGCTCGAAGTCGGTGGACAGTTCCAACGGGCTCCGTGTGATGGCCCGCAGCACGGTGGAGCCGCTGTAGGAGGGGCCGGGGTGGTCCGGGAACAGCTGGGAGCGCAACCGGCTGTGCACCCCGTCCGCCGCGACCACGAGGTCCGCCGCCATGATGCCGTCCGGGAGCGGCACGCCCACCTCGGCGGGGTCGGAGCGGTACAGCGCGGGCACGGTCGCGGCGATGTGCGGGCAGTCGTCCGGGAGCCGCTCGCGCAGCAGCCGGTGCAGGACCGAGCGCCGGATGCCGACGATCGGCGTTCCCAGCGCCCGCTCCAGCGCCCTGCCGTCCATGGGGGCCAGCCGACGGCCCGAGGGGGTGCGGGTGCCCCCGGTGTACTGGGGGTGCGCCGCCGCCCGCACCGCCGCCCCCGCGCCGAGCGCGTCCAGCGCCCGCAGCCCGTTGGCGTGCAGCGAGATGCCCGCGCCCGCGTCCCCCGGCACCGCCGCCCGCTCCACCACCCGTACCCGCCAGCCGATCCGGCGCAGCCCGATGGCCGCCGCCAGCCCGCCGATGCCGCCCCCGACCACCACCGCCGTGTCACCCATGCCGGGCCCCCTTCGCCTTGGCGCTTCTACAGCTGTAGAAGACCGTACAGCGGGGTTCTACGGCTGTAGAAGGCGGGGTGTAGAAAGAGGGGGTGTCCACAGATCGACGTACTCTCCTCGCCGACACGGCCATCACCGTGCTCGCCGACACCGGCGTCCGGGGGCTGACGCATCGCGCCGTCGACCGCGCGGCCGACCTGCCCGCCGGTACCACCTCCGCCTACTTCCGCACCCGCCAGGCGCTGCTGACCGCGCTGGTGCGCCGTCTGGTGGCGCTCGACCAGGCGGAACTCGAGCGGATGGGGGAGCGGCTGCCGGTGCCCCGGTCTCCCGCCGAACTGGCCGCCGGAATCGATGAGTTGATCCGGGTGCGGCTCACCGGGGAGGGGCGCCGCCGTACGCTCGCGCGCTATGCCTGCGCCGTGGAGAGCGTCCATGACCCCGTGCTGCGCGAGATCCTCGTGCCGCGCGAGAACCCGGCGCGGCGCTCGGTGTGCGACTTCCTCGCGGCGCAGGGGGTGGCGGACGCGGAGGAGCGGACGGTCTGGCTGCTGCTCTGTGTCGACGGGCTCGTCTTCGACCGGCTGGTGAACGGCGGCGGCGTCCGGGAGGCGGAGATCGCCGGGCTGGTGGCCGCGGCGCTGCGGTGAATGTCTCGCCCGGCCGCTCCGGGAGACACGACGGCGGCGCCGCCTCCTTGGGACGAGGGGGCGGCGCCGCTCTGCTGATGGGACCGGTGCTCGAACACGGTCTGCGGCCCGTCACCCGCACCACGTGAGTATCACCCGGTCGGAGCAGTCGAAGCGGGCTGATGAGGCCACTCAGGGCGGTACGGCCCGCAGCGCCCGCAGCACCGCCCACACCACCGAGATCAGCGGCACCGCGACGATCGCCCCGATCACCCCGGCCACGATGCTGCCCGCGATCACCGACACGGCGACGACCAGCGGATGCAGCCGGACCGCCCAGCTCATCACCACGGGATGCAGCACATGCCCCTCCAACTGGCCGATCACCACGATCAGCGCCAGCACGGCCAGGGCGGTGAGCGGCCCCCGCCCGGCCAGCGCGACCACCGTGGCGACCGCGAGCGCCACCGGCGAGCCCACCAGCGGCACGAACGCGGCGAAGAACTCCAGCAGGGTCAGCGGCAGCGCCAGCGGCACCCGCAGCAACAGCAGCGCCACACCGACCAGGACGGCGTTGGTGGCGGCCACGATGATGATGCCGCGGGTGTATCCGGCGAAGGACCGCCAGGCCGCCCGCCCCGCCCGGTCCCAGGCCGTACGCGCCCCGGCCGGCAGCAGCTCCTCGCGCGCCCACGCCCACAGCCGCTCCCCGGAGTGGATGAAGAACACCGAGGCGAACAGCGCCAGCGCCCCGCCGGTCACCAGCTCCACCACCCGGCCGAGGCCGCTGACGGCGCTGCTGAGCAGGTTGGAGCGGTGTGCGGCGAGGTAGTTGGTGAATTGGCGTTCGAGCGCGGAGAGCCGGCCGGGGCTGAGCCGGAACGGCGGCCGCTGGAGCCATTCCTCGATCCGGTGCACACCGCCGCGGAACTCGCCCGCGAGCCGCGGCGATTCGCCCGCCACCGCGTTGCCCACCAGCGCGAGCAGCGTGAGGAGCACCAGCAGGCTGCCGACCAGCGCGGCGGCGACGGCCAGCGGCCGGGGCAGGAACCGGCTGAGCAGGTCGGCGAGCGGGCGCAGCACCGAGGTGATGACCAGCGCCAGGAACAGGGCGACGGCGATCAGCTGGAAGCTGCCGAGGACGATGAACACGCCGTAGACGACGGCGCCGACGAGGATGAGCCGCCAGGCGTAGGCCGCGGCGACGCGCAGCCAGGGCACGGTGCGTTCGGTCACCGGCTCCGACGGCTCGGGACGCGGGGAGGCCGCGAGCCGCACGGAGTACGCGGGCCGGCTGCCGAGCCCCGTCCGGCGCCCGCCGCCCCCCGGCCCGGCCGCCCGCCGCCGCGCATCACCCACCGTCGCTCCCGTCCCACGCTCCTGGAAGCACCGTAAGCACACCCCCGCCCACCCGGCCCGTCCAGCGCCCGCGCCCGGGTCACCCCCCGCCCACGAACGTGACCGTCCGCCTGACCCGCTCCGGCACGCGCGCCCGCCAGGAGATGTGGCAGGGGCCGACTGATGTGACAGTGGACGTGGGCCACGCGGCCCTGGTGCGGGTGGCGGTCACGGGACCTCCACAACTCTCCCCGGTGGGCGAGTTCGCGCCGGGGCACTCGCGGGGTGTCGTCGGCCAGGAGGTGTGCCTCCAGTGATCACCGTCGCGGTTCTGCTGCTCCCCGTTCTCAGCCTTCTGCTCTTCGGTCTCGATCAGGTAGAGGACCGATGGGTGACCCGCCCGTCGAAGCCCCGTACCGCGCGCGTGCGCAGACACCGCCGGGTCCGGCCCGAGCGTCGCTGACCGGCTCCGGCTCAGCGGTCCGGCTCGCTCGCCCGCTCCAGCGGCAGCAACTCCCTGATGTCCGCCGGCAGCGCGCCCGCCATCCGCTCGGTCAGTTCCGGGGCCGGCGCGGCGTCCAGGACCTCCAGTACGGCGGCGGCGTCCCGCAGCGCGGTGTCCTCGTCGGTGCCCGCCCGGTCGGCTATCCGCCCGGCGAAGGCGGTCAGCCCGAACCGCTCGCCCGCCGTGCCCGGGCCGTCCGCACCCGGGGCGCCCGAACCCCGTGCCCGGGATTCCCGTGCGTCCGGTTCCCGGGCGTCGGACCTCGCCCCCGGGTCCGCCGCCCGCCGCATCGCGTCGGCCATGTCCGGTGGCAACTGGGCGGCCACATGCCGGGCCGGCCCGGACGGCAGCCGTTCCGACAGCGTCGCAACGACCGCGTGCGCGGCCCGCTCGGCGAAACCCCGGTCGGGCAGCTGGGCGAGCGCCTGCACCTTTCCGATCATCTCGTCGTGCCGCATGCGTCCGTCCCCTTCCTCACGCCTCACATTCCCCAGGCGGCCGAGTACCCCTCTCACGGTCGGCGGACGGCCGACGGGCGCCGCGGGGACCGGGCCGGTAGCGTCAGGAGACCACCTCGGGGGTAGACGCCAGCGGCAGGACGAATCGGCGCGATGAGATGAGAGGTGTGCATGACGGGAGTGTGGCTGGCGGCACCGTTGTGGGACATACACAACGGCCAGGGGCCCAGGCAGCTGGCCGAGCTGGGGCTCGCGCTGGTGCTGTCGACCTTGATCGGCTGGGAGCGGGCGGCCCAGCAGAAGAGCGCGGGCCTGCGCACCCACACACTGGTCGGCATCGCCAGCGCGCTGATGATGGAGGTCTCCCAGCACGGTTTCACCGCCGTGCTCGGCCTGGAGCACGTCTCCTTCGACCCCTCCCGCGTCGCCGCCCAGATCGTCTCCGGCATCGGCTTCATCGGCGGTGGTCTGATCTTCGTACGACGGGACGCGGTACGGGGCCTGACGACCGCCGCCACCGTCTGGCTGACCTGCGCCGTCGGCATGGCCTGCGGCGGCGGGCTGCCCGTGCTCGCGCTGGCGGTGACGGCGCTGCACTTCCTGGTGGTGCGCGGCTACTCCTACTTCTCCGGCCGACTGGTCCCCGGCACGACCGCCGCCGCCTTCGAGGCCCGGCTGACCTACCGCACCGGCACCGCCCTGCTGCCCCGCCTGATGGAGACCTGCACCCGGCTCGGCTTCCGCATCGTCCAGGTCAAACTCGAACGACTACCCGGCCGCACGGACGACGCCGCCCGCGTCCTCCTCGCGCTGGAGGGCACCCAGGACCCGTCCCGGCTGACCTCGGAGCTGTTCCAGGACGAGGGCGTGCTCGACATAGAGCTGATCCCGGCGTCCGACGAGGAGTGAGGCACGGCCCTCCGCGGATCGCCGCGTCCGGGTGCGCCCACGCGGTCCGGATGGCGCAAGGGCGCCGCGTGGCGGGGGTGAATCCCCGTGGCGGTCCTTCGCGGGACGCCCCGCGGGGGTGAGCATGCCGCGTCATGGACATCCTGCTCGTGGCCGGCGCGTTCAACAGTCTCTGCCAGCGTGTGTACGCCGAACTGACCGACCGGGGGCACCGCGTGGACGTCGTCCTGGCAGCGCGGGGCATGGAGCCGGTGCGGGCCGCCGTACGGGAGCGGGCCCCGGACCTCGTGATCGCCCCGATGCTCACGACCGCCCTGCCCGAGGACGTGTGGCGGGAGCACACCTGTCTGATCGTGCATCCGGGGCCGCCCGGCGACCGGGGGCCCGCCGCGCTGGACTGGGCCGTCGCCGCCCAGGCCCCGGACTGGGGCGTCACCGTGCTCCAGGCCGAGGCCGGGATGGACGCGGGACCCGTCTGGGCGGCCGAGCCGTTCCGGATGGCGCCGGTCGGCAAGAGCGACCTGTACCGCAACGAGGTCGCCGACGCCGCCGTCACCGCCGTCCTCACCGCCGTACGCCGGTACGCGGAGGGCGCGTTCAAGCCCCGCCCGCAGAGCGACCCCGCGATCGACGTCGTCCGGCGGGGCCCCTTCCGCCAGGAGCGGCGCCGGATCGACTGGGCGCACGACGACACCGCCACCGTGCTGCGCAAGCTGCGCGGCGCCGACTCCCGGCCCGGCGTCCTCGACGAACTCCTCGGCCGGGAGCTGTTCCTGCACGGCGGGCACCCCGAGGACGAACTGCGCGGCCGCCCCGGCGAACTGCTGGCCCGCCGCGCGGGAGCGGTCTGCCGGGCCACCCGGGACGGCGCGGTCTGGATCCCGGAACTGCGCCCGCGCAAGAACTCCGGCGACCCGGCACCCTTCCGCCGCCCCGCCGCCGCGGTCCTCGCCGCGCTGGACCCCGGCCTCGAACTCCCGGAGGTCCCGGCCCCATTGGAGCTGCCCCAGGACCGGTGCACCTACACCGACATCCGCTACCGGCAGCACGGCGACGTCGGCCTGCTGAGCTTCTCCTTCCCCGGCGGCGCCATGAGCACCGACCAGTGCCGCAGGCTGCTCGCCGCCTACGAGCACGCGCTCACCCGCCCCACCCGGGTCCTGGTGCTCGGCGGGCCGCGCGACTTCTTCTCCAACGGCATCCATCTCCACGTCATCGAGGCGGCGGCCGATCCGGGACAGGAGTCCTGGGTCAACCTCAACGCGATGGACGACCTGGTGGAGGCGGTCCTGCGCACCACCGACCGGCTGGTGGTGGCCGCCCTCGCGGGCAACGCGGCCGCGGGCGGCGCACTGCTCGCCCTCGCCGCCGACCAGGTCTGGAGCCGCACCGGCAGCGTCCTCAACCCGCACTACCGGCGCATGGGCCTGTACGGCTCCGAGTTCTGGACCTACACCCTGCCCCGCCGCGTCGGCCCGGACGAGGCCCGCCGGCTGACCGAGCAGGCGCTGCCGGTGAGCGCGGCGAACGCCGAACGGATCGGCCTGGTGGACCGGCTCGTACCGGCCGCGCCGGGGGAGTTCGCTTCGACGGTGGAACGGCTCGCGGCCACCCTCGCCGCCGCCCCCGACCTGGACCGCCGTATCGCCGCGAAGGCGGCCGCCCGCGCCGCCGACGAACGGCACCGGCCCCTCGCCACGTACCGGCGGGCCGAACTGGCCCGAATGCACGCCCTGTTCTTCGACCCGCACGCCCCCTATCACGCCCTTCGCGCGGCCTTCGTGCGCAAGACCCCGACCGGCTCATCCCGCCCCCTGGCCGCACCGCCCGACCCCCGGCAGCCACTCACCGGCCAAACCGGCCCCGCCGAAGCCGGAGCCGCCCGATGACCGCCCCCCTCCTCGTCGCCGGTGTCGGCAACATCTTCCTCGCCGACGACGCCTTCGGGCCCGAGGTGATCCGCGCCCTCGAACAGCGCCCGCTGGCTCCCGGGGTGCGGGTGCGGGACTACGGCATCCGCGGCCTCGACCTCGCCTACGACCTGCTCGGCGGATGCGCCACCGCCGTACTCGTGGACGCCGCCCGGCGCGGGCAGCGGCCCGGGACGCTCTCCCTGATCGAGGCCGAACCCCCCGACGGGGACGTCCCGCCGGAGGCGCACGGCATGGACCCGGCGACGGTACTGGCCCTGGCCACCCACCTGGGCGAGGAGCCGTTGCCCCGGGTGCTGGTGCTGGCCTGCGAACCGCAGGTGCTGCCCGCCGGGGACGAGGACATCCTGCCCGGACTCAGCGCGGCCGTGCGCGCCGCCGTCGAACCCGCCGTCACCGCGCTGCACGCGCTCGTCCCGCTGCTGCTCGCCGACCCGGCCGCACCGGCGACCGCATTGGGCCGCTCGATGGAAAACGGCCCGCCGCACCCGGCTGCGCTGCCCGCCCGCACGCCCGCGACGGCCGAAGATCGATGACACCCGGGCCGCGCGGGACGCGGCCCGGGGCCCAGCCGCCGAACCCGAGGAGCAGCGCCCATGTGCCGGTCCGACGACGTCCGACAGGCCGTCCTGGCGAAGAACGACGACCTCGCCGCGCGCCTGCGCGAGGAACTGGCGGAACAGGGGGTGGCCGTCGTCAACCTGCTGTCCAGCCCGGGGAGCGGCAAGACCGAACTCCTCGGCCGGATGCTCGCCGACGCGGTGGCGCGGGGCGTGCCCGTGGCCGCGCTCACCGCCGACCTGGCCACCGAGAACGACGCGACCCGGCTCGCCCGCTCCGGCGCCCCCGTCCAGCAGGTCCTCACCGACGGGCTCTGCCACCTGGAGGCCCGCCAGGTGCGCGAACGGCTCACGGGCTGGCTGCCCGAGGACACCTCGGTGCTCTTCGTGGAGAACGTCGGCAATCTGGTCTGCCCCGCCTCCTACGACCTCGGCGAGAACCTGCGGATCGTGCTGATGGCGGTCACCGAGGGCGAGGACAAGCCGCTGAAGTACCCGACCGCGTTCGGCTCCGCCCATGTCGTCGTCATCACCAAGACCGATCTCGCCGAGGCTGCGGGATTCGACGAGAGCACGTTTCGCGCGAACGTCCAGCGGGTCAACCCGGGGGTGGAGATCGTACGGTCCTGCGCCCGCACCGGCGACGGCGTCGGCACCGTCCTCGACCGCGCCCTCGCCGCCCGCGACGGCGCTCCCGCGCACCGGCCGCCGCTCGCCCCGCAACCGCACGGACACCACCACCACCAGCACACCGAGTCCGCGCCCGTCGCATGACCGCTCCCGCGACCGGCCCGGTCCGCCGCCGGCTCACCGTGCACGGCACCGTGCAGGGGGTGGGCTTCCGGCCGTATGTGCACCGGCTGGCGGCCGAGACGGGCCTGGCCGGGTTCGTCGGGAACACCGGTGACGGCGTGCTGATCGAGGTCGAGGGTCCGGCGGCGGAGGTGGCCCGGTTCTGCGCACTGCTGGCCCACCGGCCCCCGCCGCTGGCCACGGTGACCCGGGTCGCTCACGAGGAACTGCCCGCCACGGGCGCCGCCGGACCCTTCGCGATCCGCTCCACCGCACCGGCGAGCGGTCGCACCCAGCTCCCGCCCGACACCGCGACCTGCGCCGACTGCCTGCGCGAACTCGCCGACCCGGAGGACCGCAGGCACCGGCACCCGTTCGTCACCTGCACCCACTGCGGCCCCCGCTTCACCCTCGCCACCGGCATGCCCTACGACCGGGTGGCGACCACCATGGCCGGCTTCCCGATGTGCCCCGACTGCGCCCGGGAGTACGGCGATCCCGCCGACCGGCGCTTCCACGCCCAGCCCGTCGCCTGCCCCGGCTGCGGGCCCCGGCTCACCCTGACGGGCCCCGGTATCCGCCCGGCACGGGACGCGGACGCGCTCGCGGCGGCACGCGGACTGCTCGCCGCCGGACGGATCGTCGCCGTCAAGGGGCTCGGCGGCTACCACCTTGCCTGCGACGCCACCGACCCGGCGGCCGTCGCCACGCTGCGCGCGCGCAAGGAGCGCGGCGGCAAGGCGTTCGCCGTGATGTGCGCCGATCTCACGGTCGCCGAGCGCCTCGCGGTGCTGACCCCCGCCGAGCGCGCCGCGCTGACCGGGCCCCGCCGCCCCATCGTGCTGGTCCGCCGCCGCACCCCCGCGGGCGAGCTGGCCGACCAGGTCTGCCCGGGCAGCCCGCACCTCGGGATCATGCTGCCCTACACCCCCGTGCACACCCTGCTGTTCGGGCTGCCCGGCGACCCACCGGGACCCCGGGCACTGGTCATGACCAGCGGCAACCGCTCCGGCGAACCCATCGTCACCGACGACACCGAGGCCCGCACCCGGCTCGCGGGACTCGCCGACGCCTGGCTCGCCCACGACCGGCCCATCGCCGCGCCCTGCGACGACTCCCTGCTGCGGGTCCGACCCGACGGCACCGAACAGGTGCTGCGCCGCTCACGCGGCTGGGTCCCGCGCCCGCTGCGGCTGCCGGTCCCGGTGCGGCCCGCGCTCGCGGTCGGCGGCGACCTGAAGAACGTGCCCTGCCTCGGCGAGGGCGAACTCGCCTGGTTCGGGCCGCACATCGGCGACATGGGCGACCTGGCCACGCTGGACGCCGCCCGGCGGGCCGAACGGCAGCTGACCCGGCTGACCCATGTCACCCCCGGGCTGATCGCCGGTGACCGGCACCCCGGGTACCACTCCACCGGCTGGGCCCGCAGACGTGCGGGCGCCCGGCTCCCGCTGCGGCTGGTCCAGCACCACCACGCCCATATCGCCTCCGCCATGGCCGAACACGGCCTCGACGGCACCACCCCGGTCATCGGCGTCGCCTTCGACGGCACCGGATACGGCGACGACGGCACCGTGTGGGGCGGCGAGATCCTGCTCGCCGACTACACCGGCTACCGCCGCTTCGCCCATCTGACCCCCGCCCCGCTGCCCGGCGGCGACGCGGGCGTGGCCAACCCCTGCCGACTGGCCCTGGCCCGGCTGTGGGCCGCGGGCCTGCCCTGGACGGCGGAACTGCCCAGCGTCACCGCCTGCTCCCCGACCGAACTCGCCCTGCTGCGCCGGCAGTTGGACCGCCAGGTGGCCTGTGTCCCCACCTCCAGCATGGGCCGCCTCTTCGACGCCGTGGCCTCCCTCGCCGGAGTCTGCCACCGCGCCGGGTACGAGGCGCAGGCCGCGCTGGAGCTGGAGGCCGCGGCCCTGGACGCACGGGACGCGGACGCGGTGGCGTACCCCTTCGGGCTCACCGGTGGCGCCACCCTCGCCTGCGATCCCGCGCCGATGCTGCGGGCGCTGCTCGCCGACCGGCGCCGCCGCACCCCGGCCCCGGTCCTCGCGGCCCGCTTCCACCGAGGCGTGGCCCGCGCCGTCACCGAGATCTGCCGCCGGGCCCGCGGCGCGACCGGCCTCGACACGGTCGCCCTCACCGGCGGGGTGTTCGCCAACGCCCTGCTGGAGGAGAAGTGCACGGCCCTGCTGCGCGCGGACGGCTTCACGGTCCTGCGGCACGGCGAAGTACCCCCGAACGACGGCGGGTTGGCGCTCGGCCAGCTGATGGTCGCGGCCACCGCACCCCACCACGAGACGGAGTGAGCCATGTGTCTGGCAGTGCCCGGCAAGGTCGTGTCCATCGACCACCAGGCCGACCCCCTCACCGGCCTGATCGACTTCGGCGGCGTCCGTAAGCAGGCCTGCCTGGAGTACCTGCCCGATGTCCGGGTGGGGGAGTACGTGATCGTGCACGTCGGCTTCGCGCTCCAGCGCCTCGACGAGGAGTCGGCCCGCGCCTCCCTGGAGCTGTTCGACCAACTCGGGCTGCTGGAAGAGGAGTTCGGCGACGCGTGGGAACAGGCGGCCCGCCAGGAGAACGAGAGTGAGGCCCGGTGAAGTACATCGAGGAGTTCAACGACCCCGGACGCGCCCGCCGGTTGCTGGACGAGATCCGCGCCACGGTCACCCGCCCCTGGGCCCTGATGGAGGTCTGCGGCGGCCAGACCCACTCCATCATCCGGCACGGCATCGATCAACTCCTGCCTGAAGAGGTCGAGTTGATCCATGGCCCGGGCTGCCCGGTGTGCGTCACCCCGCTGGACGTCATCGACAAGGCCCTGGCCATCGCCGCCCGCCCCGAGGTGATCTTCTGCTCCTTCGGGGACATGCTGCGGGTGCCCGGCACCGACCGGGACCTGTTCCGGGTCAAGGGCGAGGGCGGCGACGTACGCGTGGTGTACTCCCCGCTGGACGCGCTCGAACTCGCCCGCAAGAACCCCGGCCGGCAGGTGGTGTTCTTCGCCATCGGCTTCGAGACCACCGCCCCCGCCAACGCCATGGCCGTCCACCAGGCCCGCCGTCTGGGCCTCGGCAACTTCAGCCTGCTGGTCTCCCATGTCCGGGTCCCCCCGGCCATCGAGGCGATCATGACCGCGCCCGCCTGCCGGGTGCAGGGCTTCCTCGCCGCCGGACATGTGTGCAGCGTGATGGGCACCGCCGAATACCCGGACCTCGCCGAGAAGCACCGCGTGCCCGTCGTCGTCACTGGCTTTGAACCCCTCGACATCCTGGAGGGCATCCGGCGCGCCGTGCACCAGCTGGAGCGGGGCGAGCACCGGGTGGAGAACGCCTATCCGCGGGCCGTGCGCGAGCAGGGCAACCCGGCCGCCCTGCGCATGCTGGAGGAGGTCTTCGAGGTCACCGACCGCAACTGGCGCGGCATCGGCCGGATCCCGGCCAGCGGCTGGCGGCTGACCGACGCCTTCCGCGCCCACGACGCCGAGCACCGCTTCGACGTCCTGGACATCCGTACCGAGGAACCGGCCGTGTGCCGGGCCGGCGAGGTCCTCCAGGGCCTGATCAAGCCGACCGAGTGCGAGGCGTTCGGCACGGCCTGCACCCCGCGCACCCCGCTCGGCGCCACCATGGTCTCCAGCGAGGGCGCCTGCGCCGCCTACTACCTCTACCGCCGCATGAACACCCCGGCACCGCAGGGATCGCGGATCCCGCGGGAGGAGATGAACCCCGTTGGCTGACCTCGCCACCCCCGCCGCCGCGACCGACGCCCCCGAGTCCGCCGTCGACCCGGCGAACTGGACCTGCCCCGCCCCGCTGCACGACCAGCCGGTCGTCGTCATGGGCCACGGCGGCGGCGGTGCCCTCTCCGCCGAGCTGATCGAGCAGGTCTTCGCCCCGGCCTACGGCAACTCCCTCCTCGCCGGTCTCGCCGACTCCGCCGTGTTCGACCTCGGCGGCGCCCGGCTCGCCTTCTCCACCGACTCCTACGTCGTACGGCCGCTGTTCTTCCCCGGCGGCAGCCTCGGCGACCTCGCCGTCAACGGCACCGTCAACGACCTCGCGATGAGCGGCGCCCGGCCCGCCTTCCTCTCCACCGCCTTCGTCCTGGAGGAGGGCGTGGAACTGGCCGTGGTCGGGCGGATCGCCCGCGCGATCGGCGCCGCCGCGCGGGCCGCGGACGTCACCGTGGCCACCGGCGACACCAAGGTGGTCGAGTCCGGGCACGGCGACGGCGTCTACGTCACCACGGCGGGCGTCGGCCTGGTCCCGGACGGTGTCGACATCCGCCCGCAGCGCGCCCGGCCCGGCGACGCCGTCATCGTCAGCGGGCCGATCGGACAGCACGGCGTGGCCGTCATGAGCGTGCGCGAGGGCCTGGAGTTCGGAGTGGAGATCGTCTCCGACACCGCCCCGCTGGCCGGTCTGGTCGCGGCCATGCTGGCGGTCACCAGGGACCTGCACGTCCTGCGCGACCCGACCAGGGGCGGGCTCGGCGCCTCCCTGAACGAGATCGCCCGCGCCTCCGGCACCGGCGTGCTGCTGCGCGACCGGGCCGTCCCGGTCCCGGAGGAGGTCGCGAACGCCTGCGGCTTCCTGGGCCTCGACCCGCTGTACGTCGCCAACGAGGGCCGGCTCGTCGCCTTCGTGCCCCCCGAGCACGCCGAGGCGGTGCTCGCCGCCATGCACGCCCACCCGCAGGGCACCGGCGCGGCGCTGATCGGTCAGTGCGTGGCCGACCACCCGGGCATGGTCGTCGTCGCCACCGGCCTCGGCGGCACCCGGGTCGTGGACCTGCCGCTGGGCGAGCAGCTGCCCCGGATCTGCTGACCGGGACCGAAGCGCCAGGGAAAGGTCCGGCCCCCGCCGTCCTCGGCGGGGGCCGGACCATTTGCCGGGAGCGGCGTCCTACGTATCGACGCCCGTGATCTCCAACTCGCGTCCGCTGCGCAGCTCCTGGGAGGGCCGGTCGCAGTGCGGGCACCAGAAGAATGGCGGTATGCCCACCGCGAACTCCTCGGCGCACCCGTCGCACCACGCCAGCGCGGGCACCGGCTCCACCACCAGCCGGGCGTCCGCGAGCGCCGTACCGTCGCGGGCCACCTCGAAGGCGAAGTCCAGCGCGTCGGGCACCACCCCGGACAGCTCGCCGACCCGGACGGTCACCGCGGACACCCGGTCCGCACCGTCCGCGCGGGCGATCTCCTCGGCCTGTTCCACGATCGCCGACGCGATCGACAGTTCGTGCACGGCCGCCTCAGGGGTAGCGCCGGTTCGCGCCCGGACCGCCGGTCATCCGGAAGATCCGCAGCTCCCGGATGATCCCGGGGAACTCCTTGATGACCAGGGCGGTGATCACACCGCCGACCAGCGCGGCCTGGAGCAGCAGCAGCTGCCGTCCGGACATCCCCGATCGCGCGCGCCTTCTGCTTCTGCAATCGCTCATGGCGGTCACTTTCCGTTCTCTCAGCCGGGCGAGATGTTCGGCATGCTCTCGCCCAGGGCGTCATGCCGCTTCCAGTGGATACCGGTGGAGCGGCGCGCGTCGGAGCTGCCGTCCCGGTGGTGTCCGGTCTGCTCCTGGTACGGGCCCTTGTTGCCCTGGTGCAGCCCGGGAACATGGCTCGGGGTGTCGGGCTTCGCCTCGGGGCGGCCCACTCGGATGGTGCCCATGTCCGCTCTCCTTCCAGGTTACGACTACGACCGTTCGGTGAGGTCCCTGAAGAACTGTTCTACGGCGGCCCAGACCTGCCCGCCACCGGAGAGGCCCTGCCACTCGCGGCGGACCAGCGCCGTCATCCGGAAGCAGTCGTCGACCGGCACGATCCAGTGCTCCGAGAGCCCCCGCACGGTGTTCACCAGCAGCGCCTCCACGTCCGGTGCCATGGACGCCACCTGGGGGACCTCGGCGGCCAGTCGCCGCCAGGCGTCCGCGTCCACCTCCCAGCGCATCGCCCCGGCCGGGCTCGGCCCCTGCGCGGTGACCGCCCCGTCCGAGCGCGGCACGAAGAACACCAGCCCCACCGGGACGCCCAGCACCCCGGTGTCGACCGGCGGGAGCCGCAGCCGGCGCCGGGGCACCAGCCGGTAGCGGCCCTCGCCCGCCGCGCCGTCCGCGAACAGCACCGAGCAGGGGCCGCACACACAGCGCACCTCGGCCGCCCCGGTGTCGTACAGATGGGCGTGCTCCTCCGCCACCCGGGCCGCGCACAGCTCGCAGCTCTCCGCGTCGGCCGTGGCCGCGCGGTCGGCGGCGGAGCGGATGACCCGGGCGAGTGCCCCCTCCACGCTCACCCCGCCTCCTGCGGCACGGACCGGCGCTTGATCGTGTTCAGCGGCACGAAGGCGGGGGCGGCCTTGCGCTCCTCGCCGTCCGGCACGATCTCCACGTCGGAAAGCTCCGGCGCCACCGCGAGCACGGCCTCCCGGACCGCCCCGGCGATGTCCGCGGAGCCACCCCCGCACCCACCGCCGCAGCCGCCCTTGGAACCGGAGTCGAGGCGCACCCGCGCGACCTCGCCCTCGACCCCGGCCCACACCAGGTCGCCGCCGCGCTCGCGCACCGCGGGCCGCAGCCGCTCCATCGCGCGCTCGGCCCGCTCGGCCAGCGGCTGGGGGTGCACCCCGTGCAGCACCATGAGGTGGCCGACCAGCTCGTCACCGGCCAGCCGGGCGCCCAGCCGTTCGTCGGCGCCGTCCAGGATCCGGGCGAGGGCCTCGCCGTAGACCTCGGTCAGCAGCCGCACCGCCTCCAGGGCCGGGCCGGGCGTGTGCTCGAGCCCGGCCAGCACCTCGTCGAGCCGGGCGAGCCGGGCCTCCACCGCCTGATCCGCCAGGCGCCCCGCCGGATCAGCCATGGTTGGCCCCGTACGTGGGCGAGTGCACGGTGCTCAGGGTCTTGCCCTTGCCCATGTACATATGGACGCCGCACGGCAGACAGGGATCGAAGCTGCGCACCGTGCGCATGATGTCGACGCCCTTGAAGTCGTCGGGGCCGTTCTCCTCGAAGATCGGCTGGCCCATGACCGCGTCCTCGTACGGGCCGGGCGTGCCGTAGATGTCGCGGGGGCTGGCGTTCCAGGGGGTCGGCGGGTACGGGTGGTAGTTGGCGATCTTCTTGTCCCGGATCACCAGGTGGTGCGAGAGGACCCCGCGCACCGCCTCGTGGAAACCGCAGCCGATCGCCTCGTCCGGCACCTCGAAGTTCTCGAAGACCTTGGTGTCGCCGCTCTGCAGCATCCCCATGGCCTCCTCCAGGAACTGCAGGGCCATGGCGGCGGCGTAGGCGATGAAGTACGGCCGGGCGCGGTCGCGTTCGAGGGTGTTGCTCCACTTCGGGATGCGCCACTCCAGCGTGGTCTCCGGCAGCTTCTCGCCCTTGGGCAGGGTGATGCGGATGCCGCCCCCGGTCGCCTTCACGTACGGCGTGTCCACCAGGCCGCTCAGCGCGGTCGACCAGAGCCGGGCGAGCGGGCCGCCGCCGGTGTCCAGGGCGAGGTGCTCATTGGTGTCCGGGTGGTACCAGCGCGGGCTCATCACCCAGCTGTAGTTGCCCTCGAAGTCCCGCTTCTGCGGCACCGGAACCGTGGTCTGGTTCCAGGGGTGGCGCATGTCGACGGGGTTGCCCAGCGGGTCGTGGGTGACGAACGGGTCCTCGTTCACCCAGTCCTCGTAGAAGGAGCTGCCCAGCATGATGCGCAGCCCGAGGTTGATGTCGACCAGGTTGTTGGTGACCAGCTTGCCGTCCACCACGATGCCCGGGGTGACGTACATCGCCTTGCCCCACTCGTTCATGGTGGCGTAGCGGTAGTCGACCACGTCCGGGTTCTGGAAGGCGCCCCAACAGCCCAGCAGGATACGGCGCTTGCCGACCTCCTCGTAGCCCGGCAGCGCCTCGTAGAAGAAGTCGAAGACGTCGTCGTTCATCGCCACCGCCTTCTTGACGAAGTCGATGACGCGCATCAGGCGGCTGAGGTAGTCGGTGAAGACGCTCGGCTGCGGCATCGTGCCGACGCCGCCCGGGTAGAGCGTGGAGGGGTGCACATGGCGCCCCTCCATCAGGCAGAACATCTCCCGGGTGATCCGGCTGACCTTCAGCGCCTCCTTGTAGACCTCGCCCTCGAAGGGGTTGAAGGCCTTCATGATCTCGGCGATGGTGCGGTAGCCGTGCACATCGCCGCGGGGCGCGTCGGTGCGCTCGGCGCGGGCCAGCACCCCGGGGTTGGTGGCCTTGACCATCGCCTCGCAGAAGTCCACGAAGACCAGGTTGTCCTGGAAGATCGTGTGGTCGAAGATGTACTCCGCCGCCTCGCCCAGGTTGGTGATGTGCTCGGCCAGCTTCGGCGGCTTGACGCCGTAGGCCATCTGCTGGGCGTAGTTGGAGCAGGTGGTGTGGTTGTCGCCGCAGATGCCGCAGATCCGTGAGGTGATGAACCCGGCGTCGCGCGGGTCCTTGCCCTTCATGAACACCGAGTAGCCGCGGAACAGCGACGAGGTGCTGTGGCACTCCACGACCTCACGGTTGGCGAAGTCGATCTTCGTGTAGATACCCAGGTTGCCGATGATCCGGGTGATCGGATCCCAGTTCATGTCCACGAGCTGGGCTGGTTTGCGTCCTGAGGTCCGCGCGTCGGTGGTGGTCATCTGCGGTACTGTCCCTCGCTGTTCGGGTCGGGCGGAGCGGATGGCGGAGCGGGCGGAGGGGTGGTGCGCGGGCCGGGGCAGTACGGCGTCACGCGCGCCAGTGCGGGTCGTAACCGCTGGTCAGCTTCTGCTTGTTGTGCCGCCAGCGGGGCTCGTGGTTCACCATGTCGTTGGTGATGCCGCGCAGTCGGCGGATGACCGCCCCGTACGGCTTGATCACCATCGACGAGAGCGTGCCGCCGGGGGGCTCGTCCATGAACGGCATGAAGGCGTCGGGGAAGCTCGGCATGGTGCAGCCGATGCAGATGCCGCCGACGTTCGGGCAGCCGCCGATGCCGGACATCCAGCCACGCTTGGGCACGTTGCAGTTGACGACCGGACCCCAGCAGCCCACCTTCACCTGGCACTTGGGCGAGTTGTAGTCCTTGGCGAAGTCGGCCTGCTCGTAGTACGCGGCCCGGTCGCAGCCCTCGTGCACGGTCTTGCCGAACAGCCACTGCGGCCGCAGCATGTGGTCAAGCGGCGGCGGGGGAGCACTGCCGGCGGCGTGCTGGAGCACCCACACCAGGGTCTCCATGAAGTTCTCGGGCTGGATCGGACAGCCGGGCACATTGACCACCGGGAGGCCCGAGCGCGCCTTGAACTCCCAGCCCAGGTAGTCCGCGAGGCCCATGCAGCCGGTCGGGTTGCCGGCCATGGCGTGGATGCCGCCGAACGTGGCGCAGGTGCCGGCCGCGACCACCGCCCATGCCTTGGGCGCGAGTTGGTCGATCCACCAGTTCAGGGTCTGCGGGTCGCCGGTCGCGGGGTCGTTGCCGAACGACGTCCAGTAGCCGTCGCCCTCGATGATGTTCTGGTTCGGGATCGAGCCCTCGATCACCAGGATGAACGGCTCCAGCTCACCGCGGGCCGCCTTGCGGTACGGGGCGAGGAAGTCCTCGCCGCCCAGGCTCGGGGAGAGGACCTTGTTGACGAGGTTGACCTTCGGCAGGCCCGGGATGAGGCCGAGCACCACGTCCTCGATGGACGGCTGTCCGGCGGCGGTCAGCGACACGGTGTCGCCGTCGCAGCTCATGCCCTCGGAGATCCACAGGATGGTGATCTCGTCGAAGCCCTTGGGGGCGTCGGCGCGGGCCTCGGTGGTACCGCTCTGTGTGGTCATCTCTGCGGCCTCCGTCGCAGTCGGTCGTGGGCCCGGCCGGGGGCGGCCGGGGTGCCCGTGGTTGCGAGGGGTTCGACCTCGTCGGGCCGGAAGTAGTGGAAACGGCCGTACCAGCCGTGCAGTTCGGCGGCCGGATCGTCGTCCACGGTCACGGCGAGCCGCACGCTGCCGTCCACGTCGTGGAAGACCCCGGCGACGGTGGCGGACCGCCCGTCCAGGAACATGTCCTGGGCGTCGGCCCCCCGTGTGCGCGGCCGCAGCAGCACCGGACTGCCGGCCCCGAGGGGCACATCGCCCACGAGCACGGTGTCGGTCGTCGGCGACAGCCCCTCGTCCCCGCCCTCCTGCCACCAGGCGGGGCGCTGGGGGGCGACGGTTGATTCGGCCGCCGGGGCGTCGGGCCGGGCCGCCGCGGCCGTGGCGGGCGTCGTGGCCGGGCGGCCGGAGGCCGGGGAGCCCGGCGAGGCCGCCGGTGTCAGCGAGCGGATCGCGCCGTGCAGGCGTTCGAAGACCTCGCGGGGCATGCTGTCGACCCGGTCCAGGATCCGCGCGGCCCGGGGATCGGTGGCCCGCGCCTCCGCCTTCTCCTCGTCGGTCAGCAGCATCGTGCGCAGCGTCAGGATCTCGTCGATCTCCGCCGCGTCGTGCAGATCGCCCGGGCTCTCCGGCGCCACCTGCGGGTGGTCGGAGAGGATGATCGGCGCCGACAGCATCGCCGTGCCGGTCTCGCCCTCGCCGTCGCCGTCGGTGGACTTTGGGGGCGGGCCGCCGAGCACGGGGAACGTGAACGCGTTGCGGCAGCCGCGCGCCCGCTCGGCCAGCGCCGCGGGCGGATCGATCAGCGAGACGAACTCCACGCCCGCGCCGCCGAGGACCGTGTGCGTGGCGATCAGCGCGTCGCGCAGCGCCTCGTTCCGGCAGGCCCCCGGGTCGGCCGGAACGCCCGTGTTCTCGGTGCGCACCCGCAGCCGGAAGAGGCCCGGCGCGAGCGGTTCGGCGGCCACCGTCGTCGCTGCCCGCAGCGCGTGGTGCCGCCGTACGATCCGTCCCGCGCCCGCCGCCAGCGGCTCGTACTCGTCCCCGCCGGGCGCGCCGACGTCGACCGTACGACCGCCGTCCAGCAGCTCGGCGAGCGGCACCGTCAGCTCGGTCTCGCGCGGGATCGCCTCGTCGAAGGAGAGATGCGTGGCGCCGTCGGCCGTGCGCAGGGACTCCACCGGGGTTCCGCCCGCGTCCTCCACCTGCTTGTGCTGCATCTGGAGATAGCGCACCCGCAGCCGTACGACCGCGTCGTCCGCCGGGGCGTGCAGCAGGCACTCGGTCTGCTGGTACCAGGAGTCCGCGGAGCCGGAGATCCCGGGCGCCACCGGGCCGAAGCGCTCCACCCAGTCGCGCGGCAGCAGCACCCCGAACTGCCAGCGGACGCGGTTCTTGGCGGAGGACCGGCGGTACGGGTACAGCAGATAGCCCTCGTACAGCACGGCGTCCGCGACGGCGCCCAGCTGTTCGAAGGCCCGCTCGGGCGCGGCGTCGGCATCCTCCGTGAGCAGGGGTTCGCGCACGCCGACCTGGTCCGGCATCCCGCCTCCTCGTCGCTGGGCAACCGGGCGGTCAGTCGCGCACCCGGGGATTCCTTTCACCACGGTCACACCCGTCACGGCTCCGCGCCCCTCCGACGCACCCGCATTGGGCCGGTCAGGCGATGTGCCCGTTTCCGGGTTGCGGACGGCCGCACCCGGCCCCCGGGCGCGGCCCGCGTGGACGAAGGGGAGGCGGTGGCCCCAAGTGCCTCTATCTGAGCCGGTGTTGGGGCTCCACCGGCTGCACCGACCGCTAGACTCAAAGGCCACGCACAGCGGGGGTTGTCGGACACGGGGGGAGTCGTCATGCCCGGAGGATTCGAAGACCCGGAGGGCCCGAGAGACACGGAAAAACCCGGGGAACCCCGGGACCGGGGAGGGCCTGCGGGTACGGGTGGGTCTACGGGATCCGGTGGGTCGGTCGGATCCGGTGGGCTCGGCGGGCCTGGGGGATCGGGTGGGCTTGTCGGCCCTGGTGGGTCTGCCGGATCCGGTGAGCCCGGTGGACCTGTGGGCTCTGGTGGGCCCGGGAAGTCCGGTGGGCCTGTTGGGCCCGGTGAGTCTGTCGGCCCTGGTGAGTCTGAGAGGTCCGGTGGGCTCGGCGGGCCTAGGGGATCGGGTGGGCTTGTCGGACTCGGTGGGTTTGCGGGATCCGGTGGGTCTGTTGGCTCTGGTGGGCCCGGGAAGTCCGGTGAGCCTGTTGGGCCCGGTGGGTCTGGGCGATCCGGTGAGCTTGGCGGGCCTGGGGGTTCGGGTGGGCTTGTCGGCCCTGGTGGGTCTGCCGGATCCGGTGAGCCCGGTGGGTCTGTGGGCTCTGGTGGGCCCGGGAATTCCGGTGAGTCTGTTGGGTCCGGTGGGCTCAGCGGGCCTGGGGGATCGGCTGGCCCCAGGGGGCTTGCGGGATACGGCGGGTTCGGAAGCCCCGCAGGAGCCCCTGGCGGCGTCGGCGGTCCTGGAGAACCCGGGGGACCCGGAGGATTCGCAGGGCCTGATGGGCCCGGACCCGCAGGGGGGTCAGGAAGCCCCGCAGGAGCCTCTGAAAGCCCCGTCGGCCCCGTCGGCCCTGGCGGTCCCGGAGAGCCAGGGGATCTCGGCGAGTTCGGAAGCTCCCCCGGAGCCGCCGGATCTGCTGGAGTATCCGGAGCGCCCGGGGCGCCCGGAGTCGCTGGGGAATCCGGAGCCGCTGAAGCTGCCGGAGTGCCCGGATCGCCCGGAGCCGCTGGAGCCCCCGGACTTGTAGGAGCGCCTGGAGCCCCCGGAGCGCCTGGAGCCCCCGGAGCTGCCGGAGCGCCTGGAGCGCCCGGATTCGCCGAAACCTCCGGAGCCGCTGGAGTGCTCGGGGCTGCTGGAGAGACCGGAGTGCCTGGAGCCCCTGGCGCGCCCGGAGCCGCTGAAGCTGCCGGAGCGCCCGGAGTCGCTGGAGTCCCCGGAGCTGCCGGAACCTCCGGAGCCGCTGGAGTGCTCGGAGCTGCTGGAGAGACCGGAGTGCCTGGAGCCCCAGGAGCGCCCGGAGCCGCTGAAGCTGCCAGAGCGCCCGGAGTCGCTAGAGTCCTCGGAGCACCCGGAGCACCCGGAGCACCCGGAGCACCCGGAGCACCCGGAGCACCCGGAGCACCCGGAGCCGTCGGATCTGCCGGAGCGCCTGGAGCCCCCGGAGGGCCTGGAGCGCCGGGAGTCGCTGGAGTATCCGGATCTGCCGGAGTCCCCGGAGCCCCCGGATCCGCTGGAGTATCCGGAGCCGCCGGGGCGCCCGGAGTCGCTGGAGCCCCAGGAGCCCCAGGAGCCGCTGGAGCCCCCGGAGCACCCGGAGCCCCCGGAGGCACTGGTTTCGCAAGCCCCTGGGCCTACGGTCCGTCGCTCGGTCGGGGGTTCGGGGTGCCGCCCATGCCCGTTGGGCCGCCGCCCGCGGCCCCGGATGCCGGGCGGGCCGTCGCCGTCGCCCTGCTCAACCTCAGCGGGCTCGGCCTCGGCTACGCGCTCACGAGGCGCCGGCTGCTCATGGCCGCCTGCTGGGTGGCGACCGCGATCCTGCTGGTCGTCGCCCTGCCCGCCGATGCCGACGGCGTCCCCGGCGCCCTGTTGGCGGTGTACGCGCTGCTCCTGTTGGCGGCGGCCGTTCACGGCGCGTACGTCGGACTGCGCACCCGCCTGGTGTGGCCCGGCCGCGCGCCGCTCGCGCTGCTGCTGGGCCTGGTGCTGCTCGCCGTACCGGCCGGTGGCGCGCTCTGGTACCAGGACGCCCGCGACGAGGCCGTACAACAAGCCCTCCTCAAACGCCTGACCAGCGCCGACCAGCTGGTGGCGGCGGACGCGGGCAAGCCCTTCGGCACCGCGGAAGGCGACTACCGCGAGGCACTCGGGGTCTATCGCGACCTCGTCGCCGACCACCCCGGCTCCCGCGCCGCCCGCGAGGTCCCCGCCAGTCTGCGCACCTACTACGCCAAGGTCGCCGCGCCCTACGACAGCCAGGACTACTGCACCGCCGTGGCCCCGCTGACCTATCTGCGCACGGTGCCCGGCGAACTGCCCAAGGCCACCGTCGGCACCCTCGCCGACTGGCCCGACGACCGCCTCGCGACCTCCCTGTACGCGTGCGGAGCACAGGGCCTGTCCGCCGGCGACCAGGACTGGGTCACCCGCTTCGGCGACCTGATGAAGACCTTCCCCGGCGCCCCGCAGACAGCGAAGGTGGTCCCCGCCGTCGACGCCGCCGTGAAGAAGGCGCAGAAGGGCGTGGGCGGCTCCGGATCCTGCGCGGCCGTCGAGGAGTTGCAGCGGCTCGACACCAGGATCGGCGATCTGAAGACGGCCGCTGGCGACCCCGGCGGCAAGCTCGCCTCCGCCGCGTCCCGGGCCGGGCGCAGCGGCGACGACGGCGCGTACGACTGCGGTGTCCAGGAGTACAGGAGCGGCGACTTCAGCAACGCCCGGCAGACCATGGACACGTTCGTCGCCGGGCACCCGCACCACAGGAACCGGGCGCGCGCCCAGAAGATCGCCATCGCCGCCGAGGTCGCCCAGACCATCCCGGCGGCCGGCAAGAAGCTGCCCACCACCGCGAGCGGCGGCAGCATCTCCGTCACGGTGAAGAACGACAGCCCGGACGACGTCACCGTCCTCTACACCGGCCCGGTCACCGGCAGCTTCACCCTGAAGGCCTGCGGCGGCTGCCGGTCGTACCTGCTCGCCGACACGCTGATGTCCACCTTCAAGCCCTGCGCCGGTGGCAAGGACTATCCGCAGCGCACCCTGCAACTCCCGGTCGGCACTACGTACTTCGTGCACAAGCCGAACGGCGGCCAGGTGACGACCGCGGGCTCCGACACCGCGAAGCTGCGCCCCGGGTACATCTACACCGAGTGCGCGTACACCACCCAGGGCTTCGGCGGCTCGGGGACCTGACCGGCGGCGCCGCCGGTCAGGCCGAGCGGGGATCAGTCCTCGCGGCCGCCCCGGCGTCGGGCGGCCACC
>NZ_JBMJCT010000036.1:0-42289 GCF_049222185.1 Streptomyces sp. LaBMicrA B280
ACCACCCGTACGGGAAACGGCCTCGACAAGGAACTCGCGAATTTCCGCGGCCAGCGTGTCAAGCTCACCGGCTTCGAGCTTCTTCAGGTCCTGCGGCCCGTGGATCGACTCCAGAACGCCCATATGCCATTCTCCTTCGGCGCTGCTGATAGGGAGATTTCGCTTTGGTACATGCACTGGATCCACAGCTTCGCAGCTCTCGGACCCATGAGTCCTCACATTGTCATGGCCCGTTGACAACGGCTCGTCTCCACGGCGGAATGGGAGGCCGATGGCGGAGGTGACAGGCTATCAATTTCTCCGGATACACGCCGCCTGGCGGGCCTGGGAAGCCGCCGCCGGCCGGCCTCCAGCGGGTCCGCCGGCCTTCCGACCGGGCCGGACTCCGCCTCGCGGCGGCCGGGGAGGCGCTACGTTGGACCGCGCGCAGTGCACGGCCGGCTCGGCCTCGGTCCGTCGGCCGGTCTCCCCCGCCGTCGAGTCAAGGAGAGTCAGGCACCATGAGCCTCAACGACGAGTTGCGCGCGTTCCGTGAACTCCAGCGGGGTCAGGACCCCGCCGCGTCCTGGGCCCTCAAGCAGCGGGCGGCCCGGGAGCTCGCCGAGTCCGGTCTGGCGGAGCGCGCCCTGGCCGTCGGCGCGCACGCACCGCACTTCAGCCTGCCGTCGGCCACGGGCCGGACCGTCGCGCTGGAGGACCTGCTCGCCCACGGACCCGTGGTCCTCACCTTCTACCGGGGCGCCTGGTGCCCGTACTGCAATATCGCGCTCCAGCACCTCCAGCGGCACCACGCGGACATCACGGCCCGCGGCGCCCGGCTCGTGGCCGTCTCCCCGCAGATACCCGACGAGTCGCTGTCCCTGAGCGAGAAGCACGATCTGGCCTTCGACGTGCTGAGCGACATCGGCTCGGTCACGGCGCAGCGGTACGGTGTCGCCTTCCGGACGTCCGACGAGCTGGCGGCCCACTACGCCAGGTCGGGGCTCGAACTGGAACGGTTCAACGACGGCCACGCCCGGGTCCTGCCCATACCCGCCACCTACGTCATCGACCGGTCCGGCGTGGTCCGTTGGGCCTTCGTCGACACCGACTTCACCGTTCGCGCCGAACCGGCCGACATCCTCGCCGCCCTCGCCGCCCTCGACGCCCTCGGCTGAGGCGGGTACGGGAACATGCCGGTGCCCGTGCCGGCCGGTACGGGCACCGGATGCTACGGACGCGTCTCACCGTCCGTCGGGACCAGCGGACCACTGCGGGCCACCGCCCGGCGCCAGTCGGTCTCCGCGGCCCGGCGCCGCTCGGTCCCCCAGCGTGGTTCCCAGCGGTCCCGAACCGGCCGGTGCACCGGCAGGTCCTCGATGCTCTTCCAGTACCCGGCGCCGAGACCGGCCGCGTAGGCCGCGCCACGCGTGGGCGGCTCGGCGATCGCCGCCCTGGTCACCGGTACCCCGGTCACATCGGCCTGGATCGCCAGGCACACGTCCGAGGCCGCGGCCGGCCCGTCGACCATCAGCCCGGCCGGCGCCACCGCGGAATCGTCGGTCATGGCGGCGAGCACCTCGCGCATCCGGTGTCCGGTCGACTCCATGGTCGCCCTGGCCAGGTGGCCCTTGGTGTGCCCGGGCGCCAGGCCGATGAGGGCACCGCGGGCCTCCGGCTTCGGATCGGGCACCCCGAGACCGGTGAACGCGGGCACGAAGTACAGGCCCTCGCTCCCGGACACCGAGGAGGCCGCCTTCTCGAACGCGGCCGGGCTGGGCAGCGAACCGAGGTCGTCCACCACCCAGCGTGCCGCGCCACCGGTGTGCGGGATGTTCCCCTCCAGGGCGTAGGCCGCGGGCCTGCCCGGCAGTTGATAGGCAACCGTCGTGTGCAGGCCGTGTCCGGACTGCACCGGCTCCCCGCCGATGGTGAGCAGGACCAGGTTGCGGTGGGCGTAGTTGCACCACGCCGCGCCGGTGGCCGTGCAGCCGTTGCCGAACAGGGCGGCCTGCGGTCCTCCGAGCACGCCGGTGATCGGCACACCGTCCCGTGCGGTGGTGCCGAAGCCGTCCGGGGTGACCGACGGGTGGATCTCGGGCAGCATGGCACGGGGCACGCCGAAGAACTCCAGCAGTTCGTCGTCCCAGTCCAGCGTGGTCAGGTCCATCAGCATCGTACGACTGGCGTTCGTCACGTCGGTGACGTGCCGGCCCCCGGCCGCCCCGCCCGTCAGCTGCCAGATCAGCCAGGTGTCCATGCCCCCGAACAGGGCGTCGCCACGCTCGGCCGCCGCGCGCAGCCCGTCCACATGCTCCAGCAGCCACTGGATCTTCGTCGCGGAGAAGTGCGGATTGCTCACCAGACCGGCCTTGCGGTGGATCGTCCCGGCCCGGCCGTCCGCGGCCAGTGCGGCCGCCAGGTCGTCGGTGCGGGTGTCCTGCCAGACGATGGCGTGGTGGTAGGGCTCGCCGGTACGCGGGTCCCAGACCACGGTGGTCTCGATCTGGTTGGTGATGCCGATGGCCGCCAGGTCCGTGGCGGCCAGCCCAGCGGCGCCGAGCGTGTCGGCCATGACCTCCTGGGCGTGGGCCCAGATCTCGACCGCGTCGTGCTCGACCCACTTGTCCGCGGGCCGCAGCTGGGCGTGTTCGCGGGCACGGGCGGCCACCTCGACACCCTCCGCGTCAAGGATCGCGAACCGGGTGCCGTAGGTGCCCTGGTCGAAAACTCCGATGAAGTCCGCCATCTCGTTCACACCCGCTTCGTCGATGAGGCCACGCCGCTCGATACCGCCGGCGCGGGGGGAGCCGTGGTCTGCCTGGCCAGGTCGATCACCTGCCCGCGATGGACGTACAGCCACACACCGGCGAACTGCGAGGTGATGATCGACAGCATGGCCAGTACCGTGTAGAAGTCCTCGTTGATCACTCCGGCCGCCAGCGTCACCGTGGCCAGTACGATGCCGGGCCCGCCGCGCGCGTTCAGGGCGACCGCGAAGTGGGTGGCCGCGCCGCGGTCCTCCCCCGCCAGCCTGGCCGCCGCCCAGACACTGGCCAGCTTGACCAGGCAGGCCATGATCAGGAAGGCGAGGAAGAAGAACAGCGGGAAGTGGTGCGCCAGGTCGAGCTGGACGCCGACGTTGGCGAAGTACAGCGGCACGAAGAAGGCGAGTGAGAACTTCTTCAGCGCCTCCCACGCGGCTGCCGTCGCGGCCCGTCGCTCCGGATCGTTCACCCGGGCGTCCGCACCGGCGGCGCACGCGCCGGACAGCAGGGCGCCGAACACGGGGTTGATGCCGAGCCCGACGCAGATCAGGGCCATCAGCAGCATGAACACCAGCCGGAACGCGGTGGGGCTGCGCCGCTCGATGAAGCTTGCCGGGCCGGCCGCCAGCAGGCGGAAGAGCGGCCGGCCGAACGGCAGGAACACCGCGAAGAAGGCGAGGCTGGCGACGACGTAGTAGACCGTGCTGGGTACGGTCCCGTTGTTGTGGAACAACTGCCACAGGCCGTAAGGGGTACCGGACTTGGCCTGTGCCAGGCCGAGCACCACGGCCAGCATCACGTAGAGCACCACGTCCTCGAACACGGCGATGGAGAGCACCGCCCGCGCGAAGCCGGTCCGCAGGATGTCGAGGTCGAGCATGATCCGGGAGATCACCGGGATGCTGGTCACGGCCACACCGATGCCGAAGACGAGGCCCACGCTGGTCCGCGTGCCCTGCGGCCCGGACAGGGCGCCGATGTCGACGAACCGGGTGGCGAGCATGCCGACGGCGAACGGTACGACGACGCCGATCAGCGCCATCGAGGCGGTGGACTTCCGCCAGCCGCCGCCCCGGTGCTCGACCATCTCCCGGCCGGACAGGAACAGCAGCAGGAGCAGCCCCACCTCGTACAGCACACCGAGGCCGGCGGCCGCGGGGCCCGAGGAGGGGAACAGCCACTTCTGCGCATGGGGCGCGAAGAGACCGAGGACGGTCGGGCCGAGCAGCAGCCCGCCGAGTATCTCGCCGATGACCGGCGGCTGGCGCAGCAGCTTGAAGAGATGTCCGACGCTGTGCGCGACGACCAGCAGGACCGTCACCGCGACGAACAGGTGCATGAGGTCGGGCGACTTGAGCGTCATGACCCGGTGTCCTGGTTCGGCGTGGCCGGGCCCCCGTCGCCACGGCCGGTCACGGTGTCGACGACCACGGTGTCGTGCCCGGCCGTGGTGTCGTATTCGGTCATGAGGTCCGCGACCGCCGGTGAGATCACCGCCGTCGACTCGTCGCTTCCCGCGAACCCCCTGATCGAGGCGAGCGAGTCCCACAGGCTGAGCAACTGGATGTGGACCTGATCGCCCTCCTTCCGGCACAGCAGGTAGCAGCCGTTATATCCGGCGAAGCCTTCCATGTGCGGCAAAATGCTGCTTTTGAATACCTCGAGGAAAGCGGCCTCGTTGTCGATGGGCGCTCGCGCACCCCATGACCTCACGATCATTGCGGGCCTTTCTCTCTTGATCTCTCTTGACGGTTCAGGACCGCTCACGACAGGCGACGCTGCGGTCGCAACTGACACGTGACTGCATCGGAGATTTACACGGCACTTTTCAGCCATCCGAAGGGGCGGGAACAAGGCACCCGAAACCATGGATTCCGGCCCCGGCCGTCCGCGACACCTGCCCTGTCTCGTGGAGGCCACGGCCATCCACGCCCCCGTGATCGTCGACAACATTCCCGATTGGTCGACTTTCGGCCTTTTTTGACAATGACCAAAAAGAAACCCTTCATGATCATTGTGCTGCAGTCACGGGTCAGTCATTATTATTAAATTGTGATGTCGCGCTTCTTCTGACCCCCACCCCACCGACAGGCAGCACTACTCCACTCCGATTCGCCATGATCTGGCATGAGGGGGATCAATGTCTGCAGCATCACTGCTGACTAACCACGCTGTCCGGCACACCGAAGATGTAGCGGCCATCAGTGAATGGCTCACTCCGCTGTTCGGACCTCACGAAATATCGGTCGCGGCATCCCTACGTCCCGACATCAGATTTCAGAGTTGCCGGTTGGGTTCGTTGCGGCTGAGTTATCTGTCGCTCGGCACCACGGCACGGTTCGAACTGACGGGGCCGCGCTCCGGTTACCTGGTGCTGGTGCCGGTGACCGGGAACCTGTGGCTGCGCGGCACGCAGCGGACGCGCGTCGTCCCCGGGCTCGGGGCGGTGCTCGGACCGGACGAGCCCCTGGTGGCCCGGAGTTCGGCGGACTGCCAGCAGCTGATCGTCCACATCAACCAGGTGGTGCTGACCGCACACGTACGGAGCCTGCTGAACAGTTCCTCGGCCGAGGCGCCCGCCTTTGAACCTCTCATGCGGTTCGCCTCGGGTGGCGCCCTGAACTGGTACGAGTCCCTGATGTTCCTGGCCGAACGGGCCACCGAAGCCGACACCGCCGACCAGGAGCTGTTCCACCCGCTGGTCGCCACGGAACTGGAACGGGCCCTGATGACGGGTCTGTTGGTCACCCAGCCGAACACGCACAGCCCGGCACTCGTCCACGACCCGCCGGCGCAGCGGTTCGGCCCGATCGAAACGGCGGTGCGACTGATCAACAACTATCCGGAGGCCGACCACACCGTGGGCGCGCTCGCACAGGCCGCCGGAGTCAGTGTGCGCACCCTGGAAAGGGCCTTCCACCGCCGCTTCGGCCTGCCGCCTTACGGATATCTCCGGCAGGTCAGGCTGAAGCGGGTCCGGGCCGAACTGACCGCATCCGACGCCGCGAACAAGACGGTGAGCGAAGTGGCGGCACGATGGGGGTTCAGTCACTTCGGACGATTCGCACAGGAGTATCGGAAGAAGTATCACGAGAACCCTTCGGAAACAGTGCGGAGGCATCGCGAAATGCGCAGCCCCGAACCGGGGAACCTCAGTTCAGAAGAGGCTCCATCTCCCGACGACGCAATTCCTCCTCGCTCGTGATTTCCAACCGTCGCGTGGCGAACTTCAGGAGCGGCGGCGCCATTACCGAAGTGATCACGGCGGTGAGCACGATAATGGTGTAGGACTCGGTGTTCAGCACACCCAGCCGGAGCCCGACCGCGGCCACGACGAGTTGTACGACCCCGCGCGCGTTCATACCGGCGCCGAGCGCCAGGACCTCCCACCGGTTGAGGCGCCCGATCAGTCCGCCGAACAGCGCGCCGGCGAACTTGCCGAGGATCGCGATCCCCAGGATGAGCAGCGCGCCGGCCAGCACCGCCGGGTGCACGAGGGCCCCCAGGTCCATCCGCAGCCCCGCGGTGGCGAAGAAGACCGGCGCCAGGACGGCGGACAGTCCGTTGTTCAGCGGTGCGAGGGAGGCGAGACTGACGCCGCCGCTGGTGCCGATCAGGATGCCGCCGAGAAACGCGCCGAACACCGGTTCCAGCTGCAGCGCCGCGGTGCCCGTCGCACAGAGCAGGATGACGGCGACCGCCGTCACCACCACCGCGGCCGAGGATTCGGCGCGTTGCGCCCAGCGCATCGCCGCGCGGACCAGGGGCCGTCCCAGCAGGGTCAGCACCAGGAGCAGCCCGGCGAGGTACAGGATCGGCTCGATGACCGTACCCGTGTGCAGGCCGTCGACCGCCATGGCGGACACCACGGACAGCAGCAGCCAGCCGACGACATCGTCCATGGTTCCGGCGGCCAGGACGAGTTGACCGACATTGCGGTGGATCAGGCCCATGTCCAGAAGGGTCTTGGCGATCACCGGGATCGCGCTGACACACAGCGCCACCCCGAGGAACAGCGCGAACACCATGGGCTGCGTCTGGCCGGGGCGCAGTGTCCCGGGCAGCAGCGTCATCGCGACCGCCACCCCCAGGCCGAGCGGGATGGCCAGGCCCAGCAGGCTGGTCCAGACCACGGTCCTGCCGCGTCGGCGCACCAGGGTGAAGTCGAGGCTGACGCCGGTCACCCCGACCAGAAGCAGTACACCGAGCTGGGCGACGGCGTCCAGCAGGTGGAACTGCCCCGCGTCACGGGGGAACAGCCAGCCGCTCGCCGCCGGGGCGAGCCGCCCGAACACGCTCGGTCCGAGCAGCACACCCACTCCGAGTTCGCCGACGACCGCCGGCAGCCCCACCCGATTGGCCAGCCGCCCGAGTACGTAGGCGCACACCACCAGCAGGGTGAGCTGGGTGAGCATCAGCACCAACGGGTGACCGCCCAGCGGCGCCACAGGAGCGGCCGCGGTCAGCAGGCTCGGGTGGCCGGGCATCAGCGGGATCCGTCCGCGCGCCATTCGGCCGCGGTCACCGTGGCCAGCCAGTCGCCCTGCGGCAGGTCGGCGGCGTCGACCCAGCCCGCGGTGTGCTCGACGGCCGCCAGCCAGCCGGCGTAACCGCGTTGCCGGTCCTCGGGCATCCACTGCGAGGACCAGCGGTGGCTCTCCCGGCGGGTGGCGGCCACGTCGGCCAGGTCCGACCACACGCCGACGGCCAGGCCGGCGGCGTAGGCCGCGCCGAGGGCGGCGGTGTCGGCGACGTCCGACGGGCGGCGGAGCTGGATGCCCAGCACGTCCGCATGGATTTGCATGCACATATCGAACCAAGCGCCGTTGCCGTCGATCCTCAGCTGGGTCGGCGCGTACCCCGTCTCCTCCCGCATGGTCTCGACAAGGTCGCGCAGCTGGTAGGCGAGGGCCTGAAGGGTGGCTCGGGCCACGTGGTTCTGGTTGTGGTGGGTGTCCATGCCGAGGATGGCGCCGCGGGCGCCGCGGTCGGCACGCGGCAGCCCGAGTCCGGTGAACGCGGGTACGAAGTACAGTCCCTCCGGATCGTCGGCCCGCCGGGACATGGCCTCGATCTCCCCGACGCCCCTGATGATGCCCAGCCCGTCCACCAGCCATTGCACCGTGGCCCCGGTGTAGGGAACGAATCCCTCCAGCGCGTACACCGCCGGCTCGTCGCCCAGCTGGTAGGCGATGGTGCCCAGCAGCTTGGAATCGCCGTCCGCCCGCGTGGTCCCGGTGTTGACCAGCAGCGCGCTGCTGCCCTCGAAGCCGTAACGGGCCTGCCCCGGGAGGTAGCACTGCTGGCCGAAGAGGGCCGCCTGGTGTTCACCGAGCACACCGGAGACGGGTACCTCCGCGCCGAACGGCCCGGACGCCCGCGTGCTCCCGAAGCGGTCCGGGGTGGACGAGGGCGCCACCTCGGGCAGCATCGCCGGCGGTACGTCGAACAGCGCCAGCAGCTCGTCGTCCCAGTCCTGGGTGTCCAGGTTCAGCAGCATGGTGCGGCTGGCGCTGGTCACATCGGTGACATGCCGGCCGGTCAGGTTCCACTCCAGCCAGGAGTCCATGGTGCCGAAGAGGGCGTCGCCCCGCTCCGCGTCCGCGCGCAGGCCCTCGACATTGTGCAGGAGCCAGCTCAGCTTGCCGGCGGAGAACAGCGCGTCCGGCACCAGTCCGGTCTTCTTGTGGATCAGTTCGCTCCGGCCGTCCCGCGCGAGGGCGGCCATCCGCTCGGCGGCACGCCGGTCAGGACCGGCTATGGCCGGGGCGTAGGGCTGTCCGGTGTGCTTGTTCCACACGACGGTCGTCTCCCGCTGGGCGGCGATACCGACGGCCGCCAACGCGGAACCCGGACGGCCCAGTTCGGACAGGGCCTGCCCGATCACGGCCTCGGTGTTCCGCCAGATCTCCAGGGGGTCGTACTCGAGCGTGCCCTCTCCGGAGGCGGACGGGGTCAGCTCCACCCGCTGCGTGCTCAGCTTCTCGCCGTTCCGGTCGAAGACGACGAGTCTGGTGTCGGACGCGGATTGGTGCAGGGATGCGATCAATTCGGCCATGGCAGGTGCTCCGTAAAGTCTCAGTGTGGCCCGACGGGCCGCGTGCGGCTGATCGGTGTCTGCCCGGGGCCGCTGCCCGACGCCCCGGCGGGGGCCGGACAGCGGCCCGTTCGGCTATGCGCCCGGCTTGGTCGGCGGGTGGGGAACGTTGGCCATGGCCTCTTCCTGCACCGCGAAGGGCCCCTCGTAGTTCTCCACCAGGGCCGGTACCGGCACGTCCTCCGGCAGGTCCGGCGCGGACCGGGGATCGAGCGCGACCTGACGCAGCGGCACGAACCCGGCCCAGCAGCCGCCCTGGAGGTCGGCCGGCTCGTACTTGCTCTGCTCCTCACGGCGCACCTTGGTCGACACCTCCTCCAGGTCGAGCGCGACCACGGCCACGCTGGCGAACTCCTGCCGTGTCGGCGGCCGGGCCTCCGAGCTGCGGCCGGTGGCCATGTGCTCCAGGATGGTCGCCAGTGCCTGCATCCGCTCCTCGTCATCGGTGATCAGGCGCAGCCGGCCATGGGCCACGACACTCCGGTAGGCGAACGAATGGATCAGCCAGGCACGGGCGAACACCAGACCGTCCAGCAGGGTGACGGTCACACACACCGGTGCGTTCTCGGCCCCGAGTTGGGCGAACCGTCCCGCCCGCGAGCCGTGGAAGTACAAGGTCTCGCCCCGCCTGGCGTACGCCGCGGGGAGCACCACCGGGTAGTCCTCCCGGTTGAACGCGAGGTGCGCCACGAGCCCCTCGTCCAGGATGGCGTGCGCCGCCTCGCGGTCGTAGCGGACGCGCTCCCGGTAACGGATGGGCACGGTACGCCGGGTCACCGGGTAGGAATCGTCGTCGGCCTGTTCCATGAGCTTCGCGGCGATGCGATCGATGTTGGCCACTGCCTTCTCCTTGTCTTGGGGTCCGTCAACGCTGTGCGTCGCGCAGCCGCACGCTCGGCTCCATCTCCAGGTACACGCCCTCGATGGCGGTCGCCGGTGAGTTGGGCGTGATCGTCCACTCCCGCGACTGGCTGTGCATGCGGGTGGGCGGAGTCGTACCGGATTCGTCTCCGTGCAGGCTCTTCTCGATGACTCGGTAGGCGTCGACCGTCGTCGCGTCGGACAGGTCCTCGACGCCGGCGATGATGCTGAGGAACGCCTCGTGGATGTGCAGCCGCTGCTGCTCGGCACGGGTCATGGACTGACCGCGGAAGAAGTAGTCGTCCTTGCCCCGGTAGCTGTCGTAGAACACCGAGACCAGGACCAGCAGCCGTTCGTAGGAGTAGCGGTAGGCCACGTCGTAGAAGTTCAGCGCCCGCTCCTCCGCCACGGTGCCGTCCACCATCGAGGTGACCGAGGCGGCCGCCAGCATGCCGCTGAACGTGGCCAGGTGGACGCCGGTGGACAGCAACGGGTCCAGGAAGCACGCGGCGTCCCCGGAGATCAGATAGCCCGGGCCGCTGAACCGGTCCGCCACGTAGGAGTAGTCGGTCTCGGTACGGATCTTCGAGACCTGCTCGGCACCGGCGATGGTCCGCCGCACCAGCGGGTGCGCGTTCACGGCCCGGTTGTAGAGGGCCTCCACGTCGGCCGGGGAACTGCACTCCTCGCCGAACCGCTTCTTGTCGGTCACCAGACCGATGCTCGTGACCCCGTTGTGCAGCGGGATCACCCAGATCCAGCCTTCCGGGATGCTGCACACCGTGATCGCGCCGTCCGGACCCTCGGAGATGTCCTTGGCGTCCTTCCAGTACGTCCAGACACCGACGTTGCGGAACACGTCGTGCATCCGCCGCATGTCGAAGTGGCGCTTGGCGAGCAGCCCGGCGCGGCCGGAGGCGTCGATGACGTGGTCGAACTCGATCTCGCCCTCGCGCCCGTCGCCGTTCTGCCAGTGCGCCGCCACCGCCCGGTCCCCGGAGAACCTGATGTCACGGATCCGGTGCCCCTCGAACGCCTCCACCCCGTTCTCCCGGGCGTGGTCGAGCAGGATCTTGTCGAAGTCGGCCCGGGTGACCTGCCAGCTGTGCTTGCCGCCGGGCACATCGGTGAACGGCAGGTCCCACTTCTCCTTGCCCCACTCGTAGTAGGAGCCGTCCTTGCGCCGGAAGCCGAACTTGTCGAGCTTGTCGGACACGCCGAGCAGGTCCATCATGCGCACGACCGACAGCGACAGGGACTCGCCGACGTGGTAGCGCGGAAAGGTGTCCCGCTCCAACAGCGTCACATCGACGCCGTTGCGTGCCAGGAACGTCGCCGCGGTGGACCCGGCAGGGCCGCCACCGATGACGAGCACCTTGCTCTGGGATCGCATGTCGTTCTCCCCTTCTCGTACGTGTGGTTGATCGATGGCCCGACTCAGTGCCGGTCTTCGCGGCCGAGGACCGGGGACACCATGTGCCGCAGATCGGCGACCGTCGCGGCGCCGGCCATGAGCATGGTCAGTTCCAGCTCGGCCAGCACGCAGCGCAGTACGTGCCGCACTCCGTCGGCGCCGTCGACGGCCAGCCCGTACAGCCAAGGCCGGCCCAGCAGCACCGTGTCCGCGCCGAGGCCCAGCGCGATGGCGGCGTCCGCACCACTGCGCACCCCGGAGTCGAACAGGACGGGGACCCGGCCGGCCACCTGCCGGGCGACGGCGGGCAAGGCGTCGAGCGCGGCCCGCGACCGGTCCAGCTGCCGGCCACCGTGGTTGGACACCACGACACCGGACACACCGTGCGCGATGGCCTGTTCCGCGTCGTCCGGGTGGAGCACGCCCTTGATGAGGATCGGCAGGTCGGTGGCCTCCCGCAGCTTGTCGAAGTACGCGTAGGACAGACCGGGATGGCCGAAGACCGCACGCCACTGGGCCGCGGCCGCCGCGAGCCAGGGCTCGCTGCCGGCCGGCACATCCGTCGGCAGGGACCGCCTGAACAGCGGATCGGCCAGGAAGGTGCCCATGCCGTGCCCGCGCAGGAACGGGTCGTACCCGTGGTCGAGGTCGGCGGGCCGCCAGCCCCGGGTCCAGGAGTCGACGGTGACCACGATGGCCTGGTATCCGGCCTTCTCCGCCCGTCGAACGATCGACGCGCCCAGCTCGTCGTCCTTCGGCGGATGCAGCTGGAACCACAGGCCCGCTCCGGGCGCCGCGTCCGCCACCTCCTCCAGGGAAAGCGAGGAGGAGTTCGACAGGGCCATGGCCAGTCCGAGATCCCCGACCACCCGGGCCGCGGCGGCCTCCCCGTCGGCATGGGCCAGGCCGGCCAGTCCGATCGGGGCCAGCATCACCGGTGCCGCCAGGTCGGTGCCCAGCAGATCCGTGCGCAGCGCCAGCGGCCTGTCCGCGTGCATCATGCGCGGGACGATCTCCCACTTGTCGAAGGCGGCCCGGTTGGCGGCCAGCGTGCGCCCGCCTCCCGCGCCGTTCGCGACGAACGACCACAGACCGGCGGGCAGGTGCTCCCGTGCCAGCTGTTCCAACTCGGCCGGATCGGACGGAAGTCTGGGCACCCGGCCGCGCAGTCCGTCGGCGAAGATCTCGTCGCGCATGGTGTACCAGGACTCAGCCATCGAGCTGTCCCCCGATCGTCAACGTTGAGGATGTGGCCAATGCGGCGGTGCCGGTGGCCGGGCCGCGCTGGATGCGGGCCACGATGCGTTCGGCCCGTGCGCTGATGCCCAGAAGCGAGCCGGCGTTGGCGTAGTAGAGGTCGCCCGCCGTCGGATGGCCGAGGGCGTACAGGCCGCAGGCCGGTCCGAGGACCCGGTTCGTGGCGAAGTCGATGTACACGCCACCGCATGGATGCGGGCGGGCCAGTCCGCTCGCGGCCAGTCGGCCGAGCAGCCGTCCGGCCGGCTCGTCCAGGTCGTAGGGCGTCGCCCGCGTGGCGTTCAGCAGCACGCCGGCGCGGTGGTCCTTCCCGTCGGCCGTCACCGTGAAACCGCCGCCCGGCCGGGCGGTGACCGCGGTGACCCCCGAGTGAACTTCCAGTGCGCCGCTGCCGAGTGCCTCCAGCAACAGCGCCGCCGTCGCCGGTGGCATCGGGTTGAGTACGGTGGCGAGCCGGGTGTTCCGGTGCAGGAACGCCTTCCGCGTGGACAACGGGAGCCGCTGCCACAGCAGTTCACCCACCGGGTCCAGCAGGGGCAGCAGCACCCCCCGCCAGCAGTCCGCGGCCTCCGTCCGCCCGAGCTGACGGGCGAGCCGGCGTACGGCCGGCTCACCCGTCGCCAGGTCCAGCGAGATCTCGTCGGCCGATACGCCGTGCGCGACCAGTCGGTCGTGCAGCAGCCTGCGGACGGTCGTCCAGAGCGCCGCCGGGGGCGTACGACGGACCGCTTCGGCCAACTGCCGTGCCTCCGCAGGTCCGATCGCCGCCGGTCGGCAGCGCACGCTGGGCAGCAGGCCGCCCCGCGACATCAGCCGGATCGGTGCGGTGTGCCCGCGGCGCAGAAGCGCGGCCGCGATGTCCACCGCGGACAGGTTGCTGCCCAGCACGGTCACCGGCTCCCCGGTGGGCAGTGGTTCGCTCAGTGGATAGGGATCGGCGACGAATCCGGGCCGACCGGCCAGTCCGTAGATGTCGGCCGGTCTGGGTGTGCCCAGGCACATGACGACGTGGTCGTGCGCCTGCGTCCCGCCCGTCGCGGTGCGGGTGAGCAGCCGGCCGTCGGCGGCCACGATGTCTTCGACGGCGGTGGCATGGACGTCCACCGTGCCCCCGTCGGCCGCCAGTCGAGCGGCGGCCGACGCGAGCCGTCGGCGCAGATAGACACCGAACAGCCATCTGGGCTGGAACCGCGCCTCCGGGTCGGCGGACGGGAATTCGCCGCCGCGGTGTGCCTCCCGCAGCCAGTTCCGGAAGTCCAGGGGATCGCGGTGCCGGATGGACATCGCGTCGGCGGGCCTGTTGATCAGGGCGCCGTCCGCGTCCTCCGCGTAGGGCCGGCCGGGCCCGGGCACGGCCCGGGGTTCGAAGACGCTGACGCTGATCTTTTCCTTCGGCGCACTGCGCGCGAGAGCGTCCACCAGCGTCACCGCGGACGCGCCGCCGCCGATGATGGCTAGCCGCATTCGCTCAGGTCCTGTCGGTTCGGCAGGCTCATCCGGCCGGCTCTAGCTTCGCCTGCAGCGCGTCGAGATACCAGGTGGATGTCTCCAGCCGCATGACGGTGCCCAGGGCGATGTCCACGGCGCATCGCGGTTCCCGGGAAATCGCCGGGAGCAGGATGTTCTTGAACCAGGACGGCCCGTGGCGCGCGTCGATCTGGATGTGCTGGTCGTGGTAGACGTAGGCCGATTTCGGCATGCCCAGCCGCTTGCAGCCGACCATGTAGGACCGGAATCGGCGGGGCGTCAGATACTCGGTGACACCGAAGTAGCCGAATGCCTTGTAGCAGTGCCGCCGTGACAGGGCCAGAGCCGCCGAAACATTCCCGCAGATCACCGACTCCAACATGATGTTGGTGTCGATGAACTCCTTCGAGACGCCCGCGTCGGCGAGGGTTTTCGCGAACACCGACGTGTGCACGTCGTTCGTGTTCCCGTTGCCGAGTTCGTCCCACAGGTTGGTGACCAGCTCCATCTTCTCCGAGCCGTCGGTGCCCACCGTCAAGAGCGAAAGGATGTCGTCGAAGCGGGGATCCAGTGAAGTTTCCTGGGCCAGGTAGAACCTGATGTCCTCGATCGAGGCGCGATTTTCCAGGAAGTCCCGGTAGAACGGGTGGTTGCTGGCCTTGTGGTTGCTGATGAAGTTCCGGTACCAGGGCAGAAATTCTTCTGGATCCTGGGGTGCGGAGGCCAGTTCGCGCTGATCGATCCTGGCTCGGAGGTCCGCCATCATGGCGTTTTCCAGGACGCTGCGGATGTCGTCCAGGATCTCGCCGAGCAACGAGTCGACTTGATCGATGGACGGGAGGCTGAAACACCAGTTGTAGATGTCGCCCAGCACCCAGTGGGCGGTGTGCAACGCCGCCCGGTCGCCACGGACGAAGGCGGCGTGGGCCAACTCCTCTGTGGCGGCTCGGATTTCCGTCCGGTAGCCCATGTCGGCCGCCCGTGCATTGACCGTGGCCACGTCCTCGTCCCCGGCCAGCAGCGAGATGACCAATTCCCGGAGATCGATGTCACTATGCAGTTCAGGAGTGGTACTCAAGAGAGAATCCCCCTTTGTGCGACGGTCAGGAGAACATCGCGTCCATGGTTTCGTGCGTGGTCGGCCGGGCGACATCGGCGGCACTGGCCCAGCAGGTGTTGAGGATGATCCGGGTGGCCGGCTTGCTGAGCGGGATCGTCCGGTGGAGCGTGGTGTCCGAACGCAGGAAGTACAGGTCGCCCGTGGCGTTGGCGTACGTGCGGATCGGGTTGCTCTGGAGGTACTCGTGCACCCGCGGGTTCTGCTTGTCCCAGTTGGTGTGCGGCACGCACTGGAGCATCCCGCCGACCTCGGGACCCGGCGCCTCGATGATCCAGATCAGGGTGTAGCTGAAGTCTCCCCAGTGCCACCCGTGCGTGTCGCCGGGCTTGTCCTGGCGGATGACGACGTACTTCTCGCCCTCCCACGGGCACGGCAGCACGTCCGCCTGGGCGATCTGGCCCAGCACGTCGCGGATGCTCGCGGAGTCGTAGATCGCGGGAATGAGCTGGGAGGCGCGGGAGATGTCGGGCGCGCTGACCGTGTGCATCTTGCGCGGCGAGTTCCCGGTCTCCTTGAGTTCGATGTCGATGCGCCTGGCGTGCTCGTCCAGCAGGCCGTTGACTTCGGCGGTGACCTCGGCGAACAACTCCTCCGGCACCAGACCGCGCAGCTTCACATAACCTTCACGGCGGAACTGCTGCGAGTACTCGAGGACGGGAGCGTTCTCGGAGAATTCCTTGAGGTGCCGGTCGAATGCGTCCTGATCGAGCGTGCGAATACCGGGCGCCTGCTCATTCATGGCCATCGCTGCCTCTCTCACTCGAGGATGAGATCTGCGGGGGCATGACGAATTCCCCCGTTAGCCAGAACGCTATCCCGCGCGATCAAGCGGCCTCAATCCGATTTACGACCGGGCCCTATCCGGTTTCCGCACGACGGATCCCGGCGGACTCCGCACACTCCCGCATCGCCATACTCACGGGCTTCATCGCCGCCAAACTATCGGCTGGATCACATGTACGCCGGCAAGCGCACCTCGGCACGATCGAACTGACGGAACATCAACTTACTTGCTATGCATGCCGCGTGGGGCACACACCAGGGCATTGCGATGATCACCGGTCGCTGATAGCTTGGCGGAGATCGTCAACTTCAGCAGATGTCCACGTGTACGGGATCGCCGCCCGTCAAGGAGCGGCAAAGAGCGCTTGATGTCCTGCTCTGCCGAACTGGACCGTTGACCGCCATAGCGCAAAGAATGGGGGAGCGCCATGCCTGCTGTCAGCCGCGGACTCAAGCTGACGGTTTTCACCAACGATGACGAGGTCTGGAACCGCAAACCGCTGTACCACGAGATCGTGCGGAGAGCCCGGGCCGCCGGAATGTCCAGAGCAATGGTGATGCGCGGCATAGAAGGCTACGGCGAAGACGGTCTCGTGCACACGTCCAGGCTGCTCTCGCTGTCGGACTCGCTGCCGCTTCTCGTGGTCGTCATCGATACGGAAGACCGAGTCCGCGGTTTCCTTCCTCAGTTGTCGGAGCTGCTCAAGACGGGAGTGGTGACGCTGGAAGAGGTCGAGGTGACCACGTACGCGTCGAACCCCGAGTGAGGCGAGCGGTCCGCTGACGAACCGCGGATCGTGGCCGCATGGTCGCACGTTCACACGGTCGCACCAGAGCCCCGCGCCGGCCCGAGGATGGTCAACTCCATCGGGCCGGCGCGGGGCTTTGACGTGATGGTCAGGGCCGGGCAAGGCCGAGGTGCTCCCGCAGGGTGGTGCCCCGGTAGGTCGTGCGTGCGTAACCGCGCTCCTGGAGCAGCGGCACGACCTCGCCGAGCAGGCGCCGTCCGTCCACCCGCTGGGAGGGCGGGATGAGCATGAAGCCGTCGGCCGCCCCGGCCTCGAAGTAGGTGATCATCTCGTCGGCTATGTCGTGCACATCGCCGACGGCCACCTGGAGACCCGCCGCCGTGGCCTCGATCTCGGTCAGCCGCCGCAGGGTCTCACCGTCCTCCATCAGCCGACGGTAGAGATCGAAACGCCCCTGCCTGCGGTTGATGGTCGCCGGGTCCGGCAGGATGTCCAACGGCAGCTTCTCGTCGAGGTCGTAGGGGCTCAGGTCGATCCCGCCGAGCTGGAATCCCACCAGCCGTTTGACGTAGTCGCCGTTGAGGAGGCCGGACAGGACGCGCTGCCGTTCCTCGGCATCCTTCCTGGTGTCGCCGAGTATCGGGCTCAGACCGAACAGGACCTTGATCGAGTCCGGGTCGCGGCCCGCACGCCTCGCCCCGTTCTTGATCTCGTCGTAGTAGCGCTTCGCCGCGGCCAGTCCCTGGTGCGCCGAGAAGACGACTTCGGCGTGCCGGGATGCGAAGGCCATGCCGTCGGCAGACGTGCCTGCCTGCACCAGCACGGGGTGCACCTGCGGCGGCCGGGGCATGTTCAGCGGCCCGGAGACCGTCAGGTGCTTGCCCGTGAAGTTGATCGGATGGACCTTCTCCGACCTGGCGTACACGCCCGACACCCGGTCCAGCGCCAGGGCGTCGGCGTCCCAGCTGCGCCACAGGGCCTTGGTCACCTCCACGAACTCCCCCGCGCGCTCGTAGCGGGACGCGTGCGACGGAAGGGGTTCGGAGCCGAAGTTCTCCTCGCCGAACGCCGAGGTCACGATGTTCCAGCCGGCCCGGCCCCGGCTGAGGTGGTCCAGTGAGGCGAACTGGCGCGCCACGTTGAAGGGCTCGTTGAACGTCGTACTGGCCGAACCCACCAGGCCGATCGAATCCGTACGCATGCTCAGGGCGGACAGCAGAGTCACTGGTTCCAGGTGCTGCGCAGGCGCATGCGCCTCCCGGCCCAGCATCGAGAGGTGGTCGGCGATGAAGACGGCGTCCAGCTTCGCGGCTTCGGCCCGCTGGGCCACCTCGGCGTGGAAGTCGACCGAGTCGGCCAGTTCGATGCCGCTGTCCGGTTCGCGCCATGCGCCATGGTGCTGGCCGACGTTGCCGGACACGAGGAAGAGATGCATGTGCCGTGGCTTGCCTGTCATGGGACAACCCCTTATTCCTGGTGCTGCGGAACTCGATGGCGTGCGTCCCCGAGCCGGCGGCAGGAGTGGAAGGCCGCGGCTCGCCTGGGGAACAGTCGGTTCACGCCGGATGCGATCGCCCGGTGGTTCCGGGCTTCGCACAGGACGACTACGAGGAGGGAGTGCCCCCCGGCTCCGGGGTGGCGTGCCGAGGGAGGCGGGGGATGAGCAGACCGGCCAGGACGCTCAGCACGGTGAGAGTCCACCAGAGCAGGGCCGGCCGGCTGTCGAGCAGGCTGGCCGCCAGTAACGGGGCGAGCGCGGCGCCCACTCCGACGAACAGCTGGTTGAAGGCCATGTAGCCGCCCAGCTCGGGCTGCGGGGGCAGGCTGGTCAGCATCACCAGACCGGCCTGCGAGACAGCCATCTCCCCCAGCGTGTACACGGCCATGGCCACCAGCAGGGCCACGAGCCGCACGGAGCGGGAGGCGGATCCCAGCTCCGCCACCGTCACGTACAGCACCGCGAAGGTGCAGCCGCCGAGGGCCAGTACGGGACCGGGGCGGAATCGCTCCAGGAACCGGCTCACCGGCAGTTGCAACAGGGTGAGCAGGCTGGTGTTGATGACGAAGAGCACGCCCACCGTCCATGTGGGCAGGGCCAGTTCATGGAGGACGAACACCGGCAGCGCGGTCTCCACCACGAGGGTCGACGTCCACAGGACGGCGTTGGCCCCCGCCACACGCAGGAACGGGGTGTTGCGCCATGGGCTGCCGCGCACGGCACCCGCCGCTGCCGAGGCCCGGGTTCGCGCGGTGGTCCCCCGGGCGGAGAGCTTCACATAGAGCACGGCGGTCAGCACGAAGCTGACCGCGTTGGCCACGCCGAGCACGGTGAATCCCGAGCGCGAGTCCACGACCAGCAATCCCGCGACCAGAGCGCCCGATCCGACACCCGCGTTGAAGACCACCCGGGACAGGGCGAGCCAGCGAGCGCTCTGCCCCTCCCCGGCCAACTCCACCGCGAGCGAGGGGATCGCGGCCTGTTCGGCGCGGTTGCCCAGGGCGAACACGATATTGAACAGGGCCAGCGGCACGATGCCACGCGTCGCGACGAAGCCCACGAAGCAGCCGGCGCGCAGCAGAGCCGACACGATGAGTACCCGGCGCGGACCGAACCGGTCGATGAGCCGGCCGACGGTGGGCAGCCCCGGCAGCACGGCGAGCGCGGCGATCGTGAGCACCACCCCCACCGTGCTCAGCGGCAGACCCGACAGCTCGGTGAAGAACAGCAGCGCGAACGGGTAGAAGAACCCGGTACCGAACGCGTTGACGAACCCCGAGGCACCGAACCACACGACTCCCTGCCCCCGGGGGAGTATGTGCGACGGCCCGTCCGCGCTCGGGGCCTCCGTCGCGGTCATGTGTCGGTGTCCTGAGCCGCGAGGAGTTCGGCGACGGTCGCCTCGGGCCCCGCCGCCGCCGCGTCGGCCAGCCCGGTCAGGAGATCGGCCAGGCGCCCGGCGTCCGCGTCCTCGATGAATCTCCGGTCGTGGACGATGCTCACGGTGAGCTGCTCCGGGGTCTCCTCGAACGTCACGATGAGCGGAGCCGCCGGCTCGAGGGCCCCCACCGCCAGGGGGGACACGCGTACCTGGTCGAGTACGGGCGCGAGCGAGGCGTTCAGCAGGTCCGCCGAGATGAAGTTGACCATCGTGTACGGCTGCGCGACCGGCAGGCCGAACGCCTCGGGGTCCAGTCTGCGCACGATCTCCGCCAGCGCCAGACGCTGGCGGGCCAGGACCTCCATCGTCTGCCCCGCCGCCTCCTCGACCTGGTGCGTGAAGGGCCTTTCGCGGGCCACGTCCTGAAGCACCGGCAGTCCGTGTGCGGCGTAGGCGACGAGACGATCCGACTCGGCGGTTTCACGGTTGGCCATGGGGACGATCGCCCCGATGCGCTCCTGGCCCGTCATTCCGTACAGGGCTATGGCAACCAGTGCCAGCAGGGCATGCGCGAGGGACGCGCCGTGTCCGGCGGCCGCGGCCGTCAGCGGGTCCGTGACGGTACGGGGCAGACGTACGGTCCGCGACCCGGCCAAGGGCTCCGACCCGGCTCTCCCCGCGGGCCGTGACAACCCCTTGAGCAGGCAGTACGGCGCGTCACCCGTCAGCTCCCTGCGCCACGCCTCAAGGGCCTCGTCGGCTTCCGGCGACGCCAGCCACGCCGCCTCTTCCAGGAGGAAGGTCCGGTAGGCCGGATCCGGGCCGTCCCAGGGCACCGCCGAGTCCGCGAGCCGCGCGGCGTAGGCACGCCGCAGGTCGTCGAGGAATATGGCCGTGGAGACCCCGTCGAAGACGGAGTGGTCGCATACGAGCAGCAGCACGCCCGTCTTGTCGTCGCGGGCCCAGTGCACCGCCCGCAGCAGCAGGCCGGAACCGAGATCGAAGGGTTCGTTGGCCGCCTGGCCGATGGCCGGGAGAAGGGCCATGTCCTGCCCCTGGGGCGCGGTTTCGCGCCGGACGCGCACCGGCCGGACCGGCGCGATCTCCTGTCGTACGACTCCGGATGCGTCCCGGAGGAACCGGGCCCGCAGAGCCTCGTGCCGGCTCACCACGTCGGTCAGGGCCAGCTCCAGCTCGTCCAGGTGCAAGGGGCCGTCGACGGTGGCCGCGATACGGACGTTGTGCGTGCCACGCCCGAGGCCGCGTTCGCGCCGCCACTGCTCCTTGGCCAGGCGGAGGTGCTGTTCCGGCGACACCGGCATGAACGGATGCGGTCTCCCGGCCGGTGCCGGTGCCGTGACCGATACCGGTGGCGTCCGGTCGACACGCTCGGCCAGGTCCGCGAGGACGGGGTCCTTGATGAGGTCCTGTACGGTCGCCGCCACGCCCAGCTCCCGGCGGATGCGGGAGATCAGTCGCATCGAGAGCAGCGAATGCCCGCCCAGGGTGAAGAAGTTGTCCTCGCGGGAGACCGGCCCGTCGTCGAGCACCTCTTCCCACAGCCGGGCCAGAGCGGACTCCGTCGGGGTCCGCGGAGCGGCACCGGACCGGGTCCGGTCCGCCACGCCGCCGGGGTCCGGCAACCGGTTGCGATCGATCTTGCCGCTGCCGGTACGCGGCCACTCGGTGACCTGGACGACGGTGGACGGCACCATGTACTTCGGTACCCGGTCGCCGAGAAACCCGAGCAGCTCCCCCGTGGTGAGCCCGCCGTCTCCTGCGGCTCTGACGTAGGCGACCAGCTGGACACCGGCGCCACCGGGGAGGGTGTGCGGCACCACCACCGCGTTCTCCACGGCCTTGTGCTCAAGGAGCCGGTTCTCGACCTCGCCGGGCTCGATGCGATGCCCTCTGATCTTGACCTGGTCGTCTGCCCTGCCGAGCAGTTCGAACGTCCCGTCCGCGCGTCGGCGGCCCAGGTCGCCGGTTCGGTAGAACCGTCCGGCGAGCGGTTCACCGGGCAGCGTACGGAAGCGTTCCGCGGTCAGGTCTTCCCGCCCGTGGTAGCCGAGAGCGACCCCGGTGCCGCCGATCCAGACCTCTCCCACCACGTCCGGCGGCAGGGCCGTCAGTTCCTCGTCGAGGACGCGGACCTCGGTGTCGGGCAACGGGCGGCCCACGGGGACGGTCGCGATGTCCTGCGGACCGATCCGATGGACGGTGGCGTAGATGGTGGTCTCGGTCGGCCCGTAGGCGTTCCACACGTCGCCGCAGCGCTCGTCCAGAGACCTCGCGAGGTCCGGGTGCATCGTTTCGCCGGCGCACACCGCGAGGCGCAGCGGCCCGTTCCAGCCGGCCTCCAGGAGCATCCGCCAGGTAAGCGGGGTGGCCTGCATGGCCGTGGCGCGGCACTCGGTCAGCAGGGCGTGCAACGCGTCGCCCGCGACGACCTGGTCATTGTCCGCGATGACGAGTCGTCCCCCGGTCAGCAGCGGAAGGAGGAGTTCCATCAGGCTGATGTCGAAGGACGGCGAGGTGACCGACAGCCAGACCTCGCTGTCCCCCAGCTCCAGCACCGAGGCCGTCGCCAGGAGGGCCTTGAGCAAGGACTGGTGGTCGATCTCCACGCCCTTGGGGCGCCCCGTGGAGCCCGAGGTGTACATGATGTACGCGAGGTCGGCGGGGCCGACAGGGGGAAGCCGCCGCGCCTCCCGGGTCTCGGCGCCGGGCTCGTCCACGAGGATGACCGGGCCCGTGTCGTCCACCTTGCCGGACAGCCGGCCCAGGGTCAGCGTCGCTCGCGCGCCCGCGTCCTGATGCACGTACGCGCGGCGCTGGGCCGGGTGGTCGGGATCGACCGGTACGAAGGCGGCGCCGCTGCGCATGACCGCGAGCAGCGCGGCCGGCAGGTGCGCATCGCGGTCCACGACGACGGCGACCACGTCGCTGCGACCGATACCGGCCGCGGAGAGTTCGTCGGCGATCCGCGCGCTGCGGCGATCGAGTTCCCCGAGGGTCATACGGGTGCCGCCGCATTCCACGGCAACTCGGTGCGGAGCATCACGAACGGCCTCGGAAAACACCTCCAGAAGCGTCCGTCCGGTCCATGGGTATATGTCGGGAGGGGCAGAGGTGAGCGTCATCACATGGCCTCGATTCCTGTCTGGTCCATCGCTGCGTCCGCCCTGAAAAAGAACAGCCTGAATGAGGCGGAACGAACATTTTTGTCAACGATTCCCCCGTACGACCGAGCAGTTCGGCCTGCGCGCAGTGCCCTCGCCCGCTCTGGATCACACCGCTCACCAATCTACCCGCACACATCAGTCCTGAAAATATCTTTCCCGAGAGTGAACTCACCGCGGATCGATACCAGTTGGCATGGTTCGTATGCCCAGGTCGCGTACGGGTTCCGGCAACTTCCCGGAGAACGACGACAAAGCGCGTGGCATCGGAAATGCACGCCTTCGCCTCACCCACGGCTGATCACGCTCAGCTACCAAAAAGGCGTGCCCGGCGCCGGATTCGGTGCCGGGCACTTTCCTTTCACACACCGTGTGCGCGCCGGGCCCGCAGACGCCCATCGCACACGCTCCCCATGCGACCACCAGGCGAGTTCACTCTTCATGCGTATGCAAGGGGGTGCGGAACCCCCCGTTCGACTACGGAAAGGAGTGGACCCTTGACCGGCGATCCGGAGCATCCCGTGGTCCATGGAGAACTCGCAGAGTTACGGCGCCGACTGGACGTGGCCTACGCCCGGGTCGAGGGCGGACTCGCACTGCTCGGTCACCGCACCGAGGAGACCGCCAAGGAGCTGGACGAGCTGAACTCCCGCATGGTCTCGCTGGAACACACGCGCTGGCCGCTGCCCTCGCTCGCCGCGCTGACCGCGCTCGGCGCGCTCGTGGTGACCGTCTGGTCGGCCCTGCGCGCCCATTAGCCCTCGGCCGGACGGCCCTCGGCGCGTCAGCCCTCGGCGAGCCTGAGGTGATGCAGCAGCAGTAACGCGGCCGCCATGTTGGCGGCCGGGACCTCCCCACGGGCGATCAGGTCGGGGACGAGCTTGAGGGGCACCCACTCCCGGCGGTCCGACTCGAAGTCGTCCACGGGGTGCCCGAGGTACTCGCCCCGGTCGGACCAGTAGATGTGGTGCCGGGCGTCGGTGAGGCCGTTGGACGGCTCCACCGTCATCAGGTGGTGCAGGGGCCCCGGCCGCCAGCCGGTCTCCTCCTCCAGTTCCCTGGCGGCCGCGCTCGCGATGTCCTCGCCGTCCTCGACGACACCCGCGGGCAGTTCCCAGCCCCAGCTGTCGGTGATGAAGCGGTGCCGCCACAGCAGCAGGACCTCGTTGGCCTCGTTGACGACCGTGGCGACGGCCACCGGGCGCATCCGGATGAGGAAGTGGTCCAGATGCCGGCCGTCGGGCAGCTCGACATCGGCGAGATTGACGCTGAACCAGCGGTTTTCATACACGGGTTGTTCGTTCTGTTTCGTCCACTGCACGGTTCTGCCACCTTTCGAGGGGTAGGTGGCAATATCGCAGCAGCGGCCGTGCGCCCACAGGGCGTCTACAGGGGCACGCGCAGCGCTCCGTCGATGAGTTCGGCGGCCTCGGTGGTACCGGGCGCGCCGCAGCGCGCCAGATGTTCGCGCACCGCGCGCAGCCGGTCGCGCAGCCGCTGGGACTCCATGCCGCGCGCCTGCTCGGCCATCCGCACGGCGGTGACCACGGCCTTCTCCGCGTTGCCCTGGCGCAGTTCGATGGTGCTGAGCATGGCCAGCCGGTGCACCCGGCCCCGGTCGTGCGCGGGGTTGTCCACGGCGGCCGCCGCGTGCTCCCGGGCGGTGGCGAGTTCACCCAGGCTGAGCAGTGCCTCGGCGACCTGCACATTGACCAGGCCCGGCTGCACATAGCCGGTCTCGTCGGGTTCATGGCCGCGCCGGATGCGTTCGGCGGCGCTCTCCGCCCGCCGGATGCGGGCGAGCGCGCTGCCCGCGTCGCCCAGATGCGCGTACGCCTTCGCCTGCATCGCGTACAGGTCGGAGGCGAGCGCGGGGGTGATGTGCCGTCCCGCGGTGCGCAGCGCGGCCTCCGCGAAGGCCACCGCCTGCCGGAACTCCCGCATGAACAGGGACTGGTTGACCAGCAGCGCTATGACGTAGGCGCCAAGTCCCCGGTCCCCGCTGGCTTTCGCCAGGCGCAGCGCCTGGTGGAAGTAGCGCTGGGCGAGTCCGTGCGCGTCGGAGTCGTACGCGCAGATCCCGGCGACGGCGACCAACCCACCGGTGGCGCGGTGCAGTTGGCGGCCGGTGGCATCGGTGTAGCTGCCGCGCAGCAGGGGTGCCGCCTCGGCGTTGAGGAAGCCGACGATCCGGGCCCGGGTCGCGATGCCACCGGCCTTGCGGTACATCTGCTCGTAGTGGGCGCGGGCCGCGCGCAGCGTCTCGATGTCGGCCGCCGTGACCCGGTGTCTGCCGCCCCGGGAGACATCGGTGTCCTCCGGCGGGTTCTCCCACTCCCATACAGGCATCACGGCGGGCGTGCCGGTGACGGCGGGGGCGCCCAGCACATGGGGGCGCTGCTGTTCGTCGGAGCGCCACAGGGCGGTGGCCCGCTCCACGAAGCCGGACAGGGTGCCGGCGGAGGTGGTGCCGGGCCGGCCGGGCACGCCGAGTCCGATGTCGTCCAGGGTGACGGGGCGGTGCAGCCGGGCGGCCAGTACCTCGCAGATCAGGTCGGGCACCTGGCCGCGCGGCCGCTGGCCCTTCAACCACCGGGCCACGGCGGTGTGTTCGTAGCGGAGCGCGAGGCCCCGACGGCGCCCCGCCTGGTTCACATGGGCGGCGAGACCGGCGTGCGAGATCCCCGCCTCGTCCAGGATGGCGTCAAGGAGCGTGTTGGGCTGCATGGGATGACCCCCGAGTGCCTGATGCCGTCAGCGTAGTGGCTCTGCCTTCACACGGGGTGTGAACCGAACGCCCGCATCCGGGGCGTGCGCGCGCTGTCGCGGAGCGTGGCCGGGACGGTTCACTGAGGGTCCTCCTCGAGAGGCCCGCCAGGTCACCGGCTCCCCCTCCTACAGCGGTGGCCTGGCGGGAACCCTCAGCCGTGCGTGGTGGTGGCCGGCCGGGCCGGCTCCCGCGCCCTCGGCGCCGGTGCCCGCTCGTTGCGCAGCACCAGCAGGGCCACGTCGTCGGTGGGGGTGCCCCCGGTGTGCCGCAGCAGCGCGGTGAACAGGGCCCGCAACACCCGCTGGGGCGAGGCCGGTTGGTCCCGTACGGCGGCGCGCAGCGCGTCCGGCAGGGCGAAGAACCGGCCCCGGGCGTCCCGGGCGTCCTCGGCGCCGTCGGTGAACAGGACCAGCGACTCGGCGGGCCGCAACGGCGCGCAGCGGTGCGGGGCGAGGTCCGCCGGGAGCGGGAACGGGCCCAGCGGGGGCAGTGGTTCGGCGCGGGTCAGGGGCTCGACGGCGGTGCCGGTGAGCCGATAGGGCCAAGGATGCCCGCAGTTGAGGACGCCGAGCGCGCCGTCCCGGCCGATCTCCAGGAGCAGGACGGTGACGAACTCCTCGGCGACGGGGTGGTCGAGGCCGGCGGTGCCACCGGTCGAGGGGTGCTCGGCGCGGGCCCGTTCCCGCAGGTGCCGGGCCAGCGCCCGCTCCAGTCTGCGCAGTACGCCGTCGAGCCGGGCCTCGTCGTGGGCGGCCTCCCGGAAGCTGCCGAGGACGGCGGCGACGGTGCCGAGGGCGTCCAGACCGTGTCCGCGTACGTCCCCCATCACCACCCGCACCCCGTGCTCGGTGGCGACGGCCTCGTACAGATCGCCGCCGACGCTCGCGCCCCGGTCGGCGGACAACTGGGCCGCGGCGACACCGAGTCCGTCGAGCCGCGGGGGCGGCGGCCGCAGCACGACGCCCTGCGCGACCCGCGCCACCCGCCGGGCGAGCCGCAACTCCCGCAGCAGAGCGCGCCGTACATGGACCAGCAGCCCGATGCCCACGCCGAAGAACACGACGCTGGCGGCGATACGGGCGCCGAGCCGCTCCTGGGTGGCGAGCGGGCAGCCGAACTTGTAGGCGACCGCGAGCGCGCCCCAGAGCGTGGGGAGCACGGCGCCTCGCGCGGTGGGTGCCCGTGCCTTGATGCGGATCATGCCTCTGTCCCCCATGGAGAGTCCCTGACAGAGCAGACGGACCGACCCCGAAAGGCCGGTCCGATTCTGTCGACGGCATGGCGCGGGAGGACTGGATCACCTCCGATGACCACTCGAACGAGTGAGAAAGCGCAGGTGGGAGTGCATTTATGCAGGAAGTGACGGCACGTCGGAAACGTTCCTTCGGCCGGAACGGCAGCGCGCCCGGCCACGGAAGTCCGTGACCGGGCGCGCCCCTTGCGCTACGCGCTACGGCGGTCAGCCGCGCAGCACGGCTCCGGTGCGCTCGCCCGCCAGGGCGACGGCCGCGTCCCGGGCCGCCGACGCCTCGTCCACCGTCAGCGTCCGGTCGGGGGCGCGGAAGCGCAGCGCGTACGCCAGCGACTTACGGCCCTCGCCCAGCTGCTCGGCGTTCTCGTAGACGTCGAACAGCCGGATGGACTCCAGCAGTTCACCGGCACCGGCGCGCAGCGCGTCCTCGACCTCGGCCGCCGGCACCGGCTTGTCGACCACGAGGGCGACATCCTGCGTGGCGACCGGGAAGGAGGAGATGCTCGGCGCCTTCGGGATGCCGTCGCCGGCCTCCTCCAGGACGTCCAGGTCCAGTTCCATCGCGCAGGTGCGCTCCGGCAGGCCCAGCGCCTTGACGACGCGCGGGTGCAGCTCGCCCGCGTGCCCCACGGCCCGCTCGGCGCCGTTCACGACGACGAGCAGCTCGGCGCAGCGGCCCGGGTGCCAGGGGCCGTACTGGCCCTTGCGCACGACGAGTTCGGCACCGGCCTCGTGGGCCACGGTGCGCGCGGCCTCGACGGCGTCGGCCCAGTCGGCCGGGCGCCCCTTGCCCCACCAGCCGGCCTGCTCACGGGCGCCCGTGAGGACGACGGCGGCGTGCCGCGGCTGCTCGGGCAGCGCGGCGTTCAGCCGCGCGATCTCCTCGTCGGTGGGACGCCGGTCCACCGGCAGATGCCCGGCGGCCGAGCGCTCCTCGCGCGGGTGGAAGACCAGACCGGTCTCGAACAGGGCCAGGTCGTGCCCGCCGCGGCCGGTGTTGCGCCGCAGCGCGCCCAGCAGGCCCGGCAGCAGCGTCGTACGGAGCGCGGGCTCCTCGTCGCTGAGCGGGTTGACCAGCCTGACGACCCGGCGGACCGGGTCGCCCGCGTCCAGCCCGAGCTGGTCGAAGACCTGCTCGCCGAGGAACGGGTAGTTCAGCGCCTCGACATAGCCGGCGCCGGCCAGCGCGCGGCCGATACGGCGGTGCAGCCGCTGGCGGGCGGTCAGACCGCGGCCCGCCGGGGGCTTGGGCAGCGTGGCGGGCAGGTTCTCGTAACCCTCCAGCCGGATGACCTCTTCGGCGAGGTCGTTCGGGTCCGTCAGGTCGGGCCGCCAGGACGGCACGGTGACGATCAGCTCGTCCTGACCGTAGACGTCGCAGCCGACCTCCTGGAGGCGGCGTACGACGGTCTCTCGGCCGTAGGCGACACCCGCGACCTTGTCCGGGTGGTCCGCCGGGACGGTGATGGTGTGCGGCGCGGAGGGCGCGATGACCTCGGTGACGCCCGCCTCGGCGGCGCCGCCCGCGAGCAGCACCAGCAGGTCCACGGTGCGCTGTGCGGCGGCGGCCGCGGCGGCCGGGTCCACCCCGCGCTCGAAGCGGCGGGAGGCCTCGGACAGCAGCTTGTGGCGGCGGGCCGTGCGCGCGATGGAGATCGCGTTGAAGTGGGCCGCCTCGATGACGACCTCGGTGGTCGCGTTCGCCGCGTCCTCGCCGTGGTCGGCGATCTCGGTGTTGGCGCCGCCCATCACACCGGCGAGGCCGATGGGGCCGCGCTCGTCGGTGATGACCAGGTCCTCGGCGTGCAGCGTGCGCTCGACGCCGTCCAGGGTGACGAGCTTCTCGCCCTCCTGGGCGCGGCGCACCCCGATGGTGCCCTGGACCGAGGTGCGGTCGTAGGCGTGCAGCGGCTGGCCCAGCTCCATCATCACGTAGTTGGTGATGTCGACGGCCAGCGAGATCGGGCGCATGCCGACCTTCTGGAGCCGGCGCTGGAGCCAGAGCGGGGAGCGGGTCTCGGGGCGCAGCCCGGTGACGGTGCGCGCGGTGAAGCGGTCGCAGCCGAACGGGTCGGAGACCTGGACCGGGTAGCCGTACGCGTTGGGCGCGGGCACGTCGATCAGGGCGGGGTCGCGCAGCGGCAGGCCGTAGGCGATGGCGGTCTCGCGGGCGACACCGCGGATGGACAGGCAGTCGCCGCGGTTGGCGGTGACGGCGATGTCCAGGACCTCGTCCACCAGCTCCAGGAGCTCGATGGCGTCCTTGCCCGCCTCGGTCTCCGGCGGCAGCACGATGATGCCGTGGGTGCTGTCCTCGCCCATGCCCAGCTCGTCGCTGGAGCAGATCATGCCGTGCGAGACCCGGCCGTAGGTCTTGCGGGCGGCGATGGAGAAGCCGCCGGGCAGGGTGGCGCCGGGCAGCACCACGACGACCTTGTCGCCGACCGCGAAGTTGCGGGCGCCGCAGACGATCTCCTGGGGCTCGCCGGTGCCGTTGGCCTGGCCGACGTCGACCGTGCAGAAGCGGATCGGCTTCTTGAAGCCCTCCAGCTCCTCGATGGTCAGCACCTGGCCGACGACCAGGGGACCCTTGAGGTCGGCGCCGAGCTGCTCGACGGTCTCGACCTCGAGACCGGCGGAGATGAGCTTGGCCTGGACGTCACGGCCGGTCTCGGTGGCCGGCAGGTCGACGTACTCCCGCAGCCAAGAAAGCGGGACCCGCATCAGATCTCCATCCCGAAGGGCCGGGTGAACCGAATGTCACCCTCGACCATGTCTCGCATGTCTTCGACGTTGTGGCGGAACATCAGCATCCGCTCGATGCCGAACCCGAAGGCGAAGCCGCTGTACTTCTCCGGGTCGGCGCCGCAGGCGGTGAGCACCCGCGGGTTGACCATGCCGCAGCCGCCCAGCTCGATCCAGCCCTCGCTGGAGCAGGTGCGGCAGGGACGGTCGGGGTTGCCGACGGACTCGCCCTTGCACACGTAGCAGAGCATGTCCATCTCGGCGCTCGGCTCGGTGAAGGGGAAGAAGTTCGGGCGCAGCCGGGTCTTCATGCCCGCGCCGAACAGGGACTGGACCATGTGGTCCAGGGTGCCCTTGAGGTCGGCCATGGTCAGGCCCTCGTCCACGGCGAGCAGCTCGACCTGGTGGAAGACGGGCGTGTGCGTGGCGTCCAGCTCGTCGGTGCGGTAGACGCGGCCGGGGCAGATCACGTAGACCGGCAGCTCACGGCCGAGCAGCGAGCGGATCTGCACGGGCGAGGTGTGGGTGCGCATGACCACACCCGACTCGGCGCCGCCGTCCGGGCCCTCGACGAAGAACGTGTCGGCCTCACCGCGGGCCGGGTGGTCCGGGCCGATGTTCAGGGCGTCGAAGTTGAACCACTCGGCCTCCGCCTGGGGGCCCTCGGCGACCTCGTAGCCCATGGCCACGAAGATGTCCTCGATGCGCTCCGACAGCGTGGTCAGCGGGTGCCGGGCACCGGCCGGGACGCGGTCGTACGGCAGCGTGACATCGACGTCCTCCTCGACGAGCACCCGGGCGTCACGCTCGGCCTCCAGCTCGGTCTGGCGGGCGGCGAGCCCCTTGTTGACGGCGCCGCGGGCCATGCCGACGCGCTTGCCGGCCTCGGCCTTGGCGTGCGGGGGCAGGGCGCCGATCTCGCGGTTGGCGAGCGAGAGCGCGGACGCGGGGCCGGTGTGGGCGACCTTCGCCTCGTGGAGCGCGTCGAGGGAGTCCGCGGCGGCGAAGGCGGCGAGCGCCTCGTCCCGCATGCGCTCGATCTCTTCCGGTTTCAACGCCTCGACCTCGACAGGGTCGTACGACTTATTGGGTGCCGACATCTCTTCCCGTGCTTCCGATTGCTGGCGGATGGTCCCCGTCACCGACTCGACTCGCGAGGGCCGTGTGCAGGACGCAAAGGTGCCAAAGGCCGAGTCTAACGGGGTGGAGCTGTACGAAGAGCCCGTGGGCCGCTAGGCGAGATACGCCGGGGCGCTCACGGGCAACGTAAATCGGAACTCGGCGCCGCCGCCGCGGGCGCGGCCGACCGTGATGGTGCCGCCGTGGGCCTCGACGATGCCCTTGACGATATACAGCCCCAGTCCGGTGCCACCGCGCTTGCTGCCCCGCCAGAAGCGGGTGAAGACGCGGTTCATGGACTCCTCCGGGATGCCGGGCCCTTCGTCGCTCACCGTGACCGATGTGCCGGCTTCCTCGCCCTCGCGGGGGGACGCCGTGGGCGTGATGTCAATGGTGACGGTTCCCTCGCCGTGCCGCACGGCATTTTCCAGCAGGTTGCTGAGCACCTGGTCGATCTTGTCGGGGTCGGCCCACAGATCGGGCAGCGGCTGCTCGATGCGCAGCAGGAAGCGTCCGGCGCTCTGTCCGGCGGCGACGTACGCCTGGATGTGGCGGGAGACGGCGGCCCCTATGTCGACGGGCTGCCTGCGCACCTCCAGGCGCCCCGAGTCGATCCGGGAGATGTCCAGCAGCTCGGCGATGAGCCGGGTGACCCGGTCGGCGTCCGCGTCGACGGTCTCCAGCATCAGCCGCTTCTGGTCGTCGGTGAACCGCTCCCACTTGGCGAGCAGCGTGGCGGTGAAACCCTTGACGGAGGTCAGCGGGGAGCGCAGCTCATGGGCGACGGTCGCGATCAGCTCGGCGTGGCTGCGCTCGGTGCGCCGGCGGGCCTCGGTGTCCCGCAGGCAGATGATCAGACGGTGCACGGGGCCGAGGGGCGCGGTGCGGACGTACCGGGCGGTGACGAGCACCTCACGGCCGCCGGGCAGCAGCAGATTGCGCTCGGGCTGCCGGGTCCGGGTGGAGAGGCCCCCGTAGGGATCGGTGAGCTGCCACCAGCGGCGCCCCTCCAGGTCCTCTAACGGCAGCGCCTTCTCCAGCGGCTGTCCGAGGGCCTCGGCGGCGGGTACGGCGGTGATGCGCTCCGCGGCCGCGTTGAACCCGACGACGCGTCCCCGCTCGTCGGCGACCACCAGTCCGTCGGGGAGCTGGTCGGGATCGAGCCCGCCCGCACCGCACGAGGACGCGGGTGCCCCCCGCGTGTCCCGTCCCTCCGGCCCGGTGCTCGTGCCGGCCACACTCATCCCCGTACCCCACCTCTCATACGGCGCAGGGCCCCGAGCTGGCCACCCTACTAGCTCTGGGTGACGGAACGGCACCCTCCGCGGGCGCGCTGCGCGCGAGCCGAGGCGTACAGGCAGACGGCGGCGGCCGTGGCCAGGTTCAGGCTCTCGGCCCTGCCGTGGATGGGCACCCGTACGACGGCGTCGGCGAGGTCCCGGGTCTCCTCCGGCAGTCCCCATGCCTCGTTGCCGAACACCCAGGCGGTGGGCCCGCCCATGGTGCCCTCGTCCAGTTCCTCGTCCAGGTCGTGATCGCCCGCGCCGTCGGCGGCGAGGATGCGCACCCCGGCGTCCTTGAGCCGCTCGATGGCCTGCTCCACGGGGACGCCGACGGCGACCGGGAGGTGGAACAGGGAGCCGACGGAGGCGCGCACGGCCTTGGGGTTGTACAGGTCCACGGAGGCGTCGGTGAGGACGACGGCGTCGGCGCCCGCGGCGTCCGCGCAGCGCAGCACGGTGCCCGCGTTGCCGGGGTCGCGCACGTGCGCGAGCACGGCGACCAGCCGGGGGCGGGCGGCGAGGACGTCCTCGAACGGGGTGTCCAGGAACCGGCAGACGCCGACGAGCCCCTGCGGGGTGACCGTGGTGGAGATGTCGGCGATGACGTCCTCGGCGGCGAGATGCACCCGGGCGCCTGCGGCACGGGCCTCACCGACGATGTCGGCGTACCGCTCCGCGGCCTCGACCGTGGCGAACAGCTCGACCAGCGTCGCCTGCCCGCCGTCCCGGTGCGCCGCCGCCTCCCGCACGGCCTGCGGCCCCTCCGCGAGGAACAGCCGGTCCTTCCCCCGGAAATTCCGCTTGGCGAGCCGCCGAGCTGCGGCGACACGGGCGGAACGGGGAGAGATCAGCTCGGGGCTGACGGGGACCATGCTCTTCTTCGCTTTCCGGAGAGACGTGATGGTGTCGCGCCCCGAAGGGGCGCGGGGCTGTGCCTGATCTGCGGCTCCGCCGCGCGGGCGCGAGCAACCACGACGCACCGCGGCCGAAAACGCGCCGGGGGACCTCAACAGCGAGACCCGCAAGCCGACAGCCTGCGGGTCCCGGTGTTATTTCGGCTGAAGCTCAGCGCGGCGTCACGCGGCCTTGGGCGCGTTGACGTCCGACGGCAGCGCCTTCTGCGCGACCTCGACGAGCGCGGCGAACGCGTTCACGTCGTTGACGGCCAGCTCGGCCAGGATCTTGCGGTCGACCTCGACGTTCGCGGCCTTCAGACCCTGGATGAAGCGGTTGTAGGTCATGCCGTTGGCGCGGGCAGCGGCGTTGATGCGCTGGATCCACAGCTGACGGAAGTCGCCCTTGCGCTTCTTGCGGTCGTTGTAGTTGTAGACCAGCGAGTGGGTGACCTGCTCCTTGGCCTTGCGGTACAGGCGCGAACGCTGACCACGGTAGCCGGAGGCCTGCTCCAGGATCGCCCGGCGCTTCTTGTGGGCGTTGACTGCCCGCTTGACGCGTGCCACTTGTTAACTCCTTGTAGCGGGGTCGTGGGTGTCCTCACACGACCCGGAAACGATTGGGTCCCGGTCCAGACGCACGGCGCTCGACGAGCGCCGCGGCGTCACTTGCCGAGAAGCTTCTTGATCTTCGCGGCGTCGCCCGGGGCCATCTCGGCGTTGCCGGTGAGGCGACGCGTCACGCGGGACGACTTGTGCTCAAGCAGGTGGCGCTTGCCGGCGCGCTCGCGGAGCACCTTGCCGGAGCCGGTGACCTTGAAGCGCTTGCTGGCACCGCTGTGCGACTTGTTCTTCGGCATAGCGCCGTTCTCTCCTCGTCGGTGGCGCTCCGGTGCCCGGTCGCGAAAACCGGGCACGGTGGAGCGTCGCTCTTGTTTCGGTTACATCCTTGGGAGCCGTGGGGCTCCCCGGGATCACGCCTCGGCGGGTTCCTCGGACGATGCCTCGGACGACTCCTCGGCCTCGGCGAGTTCCTCGGACGATGCCTCGGCCGGGTTCTGCGACTTGCCGGGGTTCGCCTTCGCGTCGGCCTTGCGGGCCTCCTGCGCCTGACGGGCCTCGGCCATCGCCTCGGTCTTCTTCTTGTGCGGACCGAGAACCATGATCATGTTTCGGCCGTCCTGCTTCGGGTTCGACTCGACGAAACCGAGGTCCTGGACGTCCTCCGCGAGGCGCTGCAGCAGTCGGTAGCCCAGCTCGGGCCGGGACTGCTCGCGACCACGGAACATGATCGTGATCTTGACCTTGTCGCCCTGCTTGAGGAACCGGACGACGTGACCCTTCTTGGTGTCATAGTCGTGCGGGTCGATCTTCGGCCGGAGCTTCATCTCCTTGATGACCGTGTGCGCCTGGTTCTTGCGCGCCTCACGGGCCTTCATGGCCGACTCGTACTTGAACTTCCCGTAGTCCATGAGCTTGCACACGGGCGGACGGGCGGTCGCCGCCACCTCGACCAGGTCCAGGTCGTACTCCTGCGCAAGCTCCAGTGCCTTCGCGAGCGGCACGATGCCGACCTGCTCGCCACTGGGACCGACAAGTCGCACCTCGGGAACGCGAATCCGGTCGTTGATGCGGGGCTCGGCGCTGATGGATCCTCCTCGATAGCACCACGCGACGGCCTGGCGGACTGCCGCGTAACGTCTGTGTTCGTCAGACCAACCGCGCCGAAGCACAAAAAATGCCCCGGACGATCACAGGCGGGGCTCCTGATTACCGGAGCACCGCCGCGATGGACGCGGGGCGCGAATCGGGCGACTCCATCGTCCGTACGGAACGATGGCGGCCGCCTGACCGGAGACCCGCCGTCCCGGGGGACGGTGCGGGTGGGAGATCGGAGCCTCCACTTGTGGGCCGAGCGATAGGTGTGTACCTACGTCCGGCCGGTCGCCCACCAGATTAGCAGGATGGCTTGACAAGGGCTAATCGGGCGGGCGTCATCGGGAGGGCGACGGGCCGCTTAGGGTGTGGGACATGAGTGAGACCCCTGCCGAGAACCCCGACTTCGACGCGATGGCCCGCGATATCGCCGAGGTCCCCGCCGTCGAGGTGATCGTGACGGTCGCCGTCAACCTGATGAGCGCCGCCGCCGTGAAGCTCGGGCTCAGCGAGGAGGGCGACACGTTCAAGGACCTGGACGAGGCGCGCAAGCTGATCACCGCCCTCGCCGGTCTGCTGGACGGCGGCGCGACCGAGATCAGCTCCTTCCACGCGGCCCCGCTGCGCGACGGCCTGAAGTCGCTCCAGCTGGCCTTCCGCGAGGCCTCGATCGTCCCGGACGAGCCGGGCCAGGGGCCGGGCGAGAAGTACACCGGCCCGATCTACAGCTGAGCTACTCCTTCACGTACAGGGGCTCGCCCGGAGGCGTCGTCCCGGCCGGCAGCAGTGCCAGGTCGAGGCCGCGCACCAGGCGGGCCCTCAGTGTTTCGTCGGCGGCGAGCCGGCCGGCGATCGCCTGGGCGGTCTCGGCGGGCGGGGCGGCCGGGTCCAGGACGAGGGCGAGGGTGCCGTCGGCCGGGCCGGGCACCAGATGGGCCCGCCGCACGGCGGGCTCGGCCGCCACCGCCGTGCGCACGGCCGCGGTCACGGCCGGGTCGGCCAGCGGGTCGGTGCTGGTACGGCCCTCGGCGAGGGCGAGCAGCGCGGGCCCGGTCAGCTCGAACGGCACCGGTCCCGCGAGGTCCAGCACCACCGTGTCGGCCTTCTCGTGCGCGGCGGCCTGGAGCGCCTGGTGCAGGGGTACGGCGACCGGCCGGGCCGCGGGGTCCCAGCGGGCGAGGGAGTCGGTGGAGGTGAAGGCGGGCAGCGCGGTACGACCACCGGCCTTGAGGGTGGGTACGGCCATGTCGCTGGTCTTCTCACGGCGCAGCCCGTTCTCGTCCTCCTCCACCTCACCGAGGACGGCGACGACCGGCACCAGCAGCCGGGCGCCCTTCAGCGCCTGGAGGACCGGTCCGACGGCGGTGCGGTCCTCGGCCCACGCGGCGAGCGCGGCACCGAGCCGGGGGTCGGCGGAGCCGTCGTCGTCGGAGTAGCCGGAGTCGGGGATGTTCTTGTTCGCCACGGTCACCGACCCTATCGGGGGAAACGGCACGGCTCGGCGGCGGCCCGGTGCCCGCCTCAGAAGGGCTGTCTGCGGCCGCGCCACAGGATCACGCCCACGACCAGCAGCACCCCGCCGACACTGCCCGCGAGGGGCGCCGCCCAGTCGGCGGCGGATCCGGTCGCCCTGGGCGCGTCGGGGCCGGGGCCGAAGTACTCACGGGGGTACGACGCCGGGCTCAGCTTCTCGGGTTTGAGGCGGTCGGCGGCGGTAAGGGCGGCCACCGGGTCGATCGTGCCGTAGCCCCGGGAGTCGTCGCGGCCACCGGCCGGCGGGGCGTCGGCGGTGTCCTCGAGGAGCGTCTTGATCTGGGCCGGGCCCAGCCCCGGGTGGGCCGACTTGATCAGGGCGGCGACCCCCGAGACGTAGGCGGAGGCGGCCGAGGTGCCCCAGCCCTCGTAGTACTTGTGGTCGGGGTCGGCGATGACGACGTCGACACCGGGCGCGCTGACCGCGGCGTACCAGCGGCGGGTGGAGAAGGCGGCGCGGGTGCCGTAGCGGTCGACGGCGGTGGCGACGACGACGCCGGGGTAGGCCGCCGGGTAGGAGACGTGGTCGCCCTTGTCGCCGCCGTTGCCCGCGGAGGCGACGACGACCACGCCCTTCTTCAGGGCGTACTGCACGGCCTCGTCCTCGCCGGGTTCGGGGTGGGCGGAGGCGGAGTCGTCGCCGAGGGAGAGGTTGATGACGTCGGCGCCGTGGTCGGCGGCCCAGCGGATGCCGTCGGCGAGGGCGCTGCCGCGGGTGGTGCGGGCCTTGGCGCGGGCGGGGTCGCTGTCCTCCAGGATCACCCGTACGGGAAGGATCTTCGCCTCGGGGGCGACGCCCATGACGCCGTCGGAGCCGCCGGGTCCATGGCCGTGTCCGGCGATGATCCCGGCCATGGCGGTGCCGTGCCGCCCCCAGGTGCGATCGCCCGGCCGGGCGCCGAAGCCGATCATGTCCTTGGCGGGCAGCACATTGCCGACGAGGTCGGGGTGGTCCTCCTGGACGCCGGTGTCGAGGACGGCGACGGTGACGCCCTGGCCCCTGGTGGTGTGCCAGGCCTGGTCGAGGTGGAGGGCGGACAGGCCCCACTGCTGGGCGCGGATGCCGTCGGCGTGGGCGGCGGCGGTGGGCAGCAGGGTGAGGGCACCGGCGAGCAGGGCGCTCACCGCGGCCCCGGCGGCACGCTTCATGAGGGTCTCTTCGTGGCGTTCGGGGCGGTGGAGCCGACGGTCCGGCGCAGCCGCCGCGCTATCTGTCCGGACAGTCCCTGGGCCTCGTCGCCGAGACCGGACTGGGCCTGCGCGGTGGTGGCACCGGCCCGTACGGCGTCGGCGGCGGGCTGGGGGGTGTCCACGCTCCGGCCGTCCGCCCAGCCCGAGACGGCGTACACGACGACGGGGGCGTCGGTGCGCACGGAGATGGTCCAGGTGGCGCGCTGGTCGTCGCCGAAACCGGCCGCGGGGGTGTTCCGCGCGGCATACGGGCGGGGCATCAGATCGGGGCGTTCGGCGAGGTGCTGGGTGCGGAAGCGGGTGGCGAGCGCGGACATGCCCGCGGGGTCGGCCTTGGTGAACAGCAGGCCGACGGTGGTCACATAGCTCTGGGTGGCGTCCGTGTAGGTGGCGCGCAGCAGCCGACGGCAGCCGGCGTCGGCGAGGACCTTCCACAGCAGCGGGTCGAACCCGTCGGCGCAGCCGCCGTCCGGGGCGACGGCGATCCGCGTCCAGGTCCGGTCCGCCCCGCCGGGCCCGTCCCCCGCCCCCTGTACGACGGGCGGGAACAGGGTGTCGACGGGCACGCTGTGCCATGCGGGCACGGCCGCGGCGAAGCCCTGCGCGGCGCTGTCCTCGTGCTCCTCCGCGATCCAACTCCCGGCCGCGGCGCCGCCGATGAGCCCGATCCCGAGCACCAGGCAGACCCCGGCGACGACGGCCCGCCCCCGCCTGCGCACCCGGAACAGGTCGGGTTCCCCGAACGTGACATGGGGCCGGGCGGCGCTCTGCCGGGTCCGGGCCGGGTCGGGGGCGTGCGGGGCGGGCGGCTGGGGGTGCCAGCGGGTGGTGGGCCGGGTCGCGTGCGCCGACACGCCCGTGGGAGGGCGCGCGGGAGCGTCCAGCCAGGCGTTGAGCCAGAGCGGAACCTCCAGGTCGATCCGGGTGATCTGGGTGCTGGCGGTGCTGATGCCGCCGTCACCGGGGCCGCTTCCGGTACCCCCCGTGCTCGTACTCCCCCCGCTCGCGTCGGCGTACGCGGGGCGCGGCGCGTCGGTCTCCGTGCGCGGGCGGGCCGCGCGGGGCGGGGCGTCGGGGAAGCGGGCGGAGGCGGGGGGTGGCGGCGGGCTCACGGAGTCGACGGCCTCGGGGACGGTACGGCCGCGGGACGTGCCGTCGGCCGGTCTTTCGGCGTCGGCCGGGCCGCGCGGGGTGAAGACGGACGGCTCGTCACCGGGGTCGTCCCCCAGGGGTGCGGCGGCGGTGACCCGGGCACCGTCCGCGCTTGCCCTGCCGGGAACGCCGGCCGGGATGCCGCTGCCCGCGCTCCAACCGGCGCCCGCGCGGGGGCCGGAGGAGGGCGACGGGCCCGGCGGCAGGGAGGAGTGGCGTGCTTCCGTGGTCATGCGTTCCCCGTTTCCTCGCGACCCGGGCCGTCTCCTCGTACCCGTACGACCGGGCCCCCATCCCGGGCGGGTCCGTCGTACGTGCGCGTCACTCTACGGGTTGTCGGGGGCCGGGGCGGAACCAGTGGGGGAGGCCGGGGCACTTGCCCGGAACGTCCCTCTACCCTGCGGTAATCCCTTCTGGCAGGCTTCCGGCATGACTGCGCGTGCCGCCGACCGGGCCCGGTACGACCGGGCCACCGCCCATCTCGAAGCGCCGCTGGCGCTCGTGGACCTGGAGGCTTTCGACGCCAACGCGGCCGATCTGGTCCGCCGCTCCGGCGGCAAGCCGGTTCGGGTCGCGAGCAAGTCCGTGCGCTGCCGTGCCCTGCTGGAGCGGGTGCTGGCCAGGGACGGCTTCCAGGGCATCATGTCGTTCACCCTCGCCGAGTCGCTGTGGCTGGCGCGTTCGGGCTTCGACGACATCCTGCTCGCCTACCCCTCCGCCGACCGCTCCAAATTCGCCGAACTGACCGCCGATCCCAAGCTCGCCGCCGCCGTCACCGTGATGGTGGACGACCCCGCCCAGCTCGACCTGATCGACGCCGCCCGCGACGGCGGACGCGAAGTGGTGCGGATATGCCTGGAGTTGGACACCGCCCTGAAGCTGTTCGGCGGCCGGGTGCGGATCGGCGCCCGCCGCTCCCCGCTGCACTCCCCCGCCCAACTCGCCGAGGTCGCCCGGGTGGTGGCCGAACGCCCCGGGTTCCGGCTGGTCGGGGTGATGGCGTACGAGGGGCATGTCGCGGGGGTCGGTGACGCCGTCGCCGGGCGGCCGCTGCGGTCGCGGGCGATCCGGCTGATGCAGGCCGCCGCCCGCCGGGAGCTGGCCGAGCGGCGCGGTGCGGCGGTGCGCGCGGTGCGGGCCGTCGCGCCGGACCTGGAGTTCGTCAACGGCGGTGGCACCGGCAGTGTGCAGCACACCGCCGCCGAGTCCGCGGTCACCGAGATCGCGGCGGGATCCGGGCTGTATGTGCCGCGGCTGTTCGACAACTACACGTCCTTCAGCGGCCGTCCGGCGGCGCTCTTCGCGCTGCCGGTGGTACGGCGGCCGGGCGTGGGCGTCGTCACCGTGCTCGGCGGCGGCTACCCGGCCTCCGGCGCGGCGGGCCCCGACCGCTCGCCGGTGCCGTATCTGCCGGAGGGCCTCGCGTACGACCCGCAGGAGGGCGCGGGCGAGGTGCAGACCCCGCTGCTCGGCTCGCCCGCCGACGACCTGCTGATCGGCGACCGGGTGTGGTTCCGGCACGCCAAGGCGGGCGAGCTGTGCGAACGGTTCGCGTCGCTGCACCTCGTCCAGGGCGACGAGGTGACGGCGACCGTGCCCACGTACCGGGGCGAGGGGCACACCTTCCTCTGAGCGGAACGCGGGGGCGACAGCGGAATCGTCAAGGGCGCCCGGAACGACTCCGCTCAAGCCGTCGCGTCACGAGCCGCCGCCCGGCACGGGCCGAGGGGGACGGACGAGGGGCAGGAAGATCGTGTCGACGATTTCTTCGATGCCGTCGTCCGGCATCGCCTGGAAGGTCATGAAGGCGTGGTGGCGCAGTAGGTCCACCGGCAGGGACCGGATACGCGCGGTCAGCCGGTCAGGATCGAGTTCGCCGCGCTCGGCGGCCGCCGCGAGGATCTGGTCGAGTACCGGTTCCTGCTCCTTGAGCAGGACATCGCGCAGCTCGGACAGGGTTTCGCCGGTCTCCTGGTAGTAGCCGCCGAGCTGCACGCCCAGGACCACCGCGAAGTCCAGACGCGAGCGGTTGAGCTCACGCAGGAAGGCGACGAGGTCACCGCGCAGGCTGCCGGTGTCCGGCATCGGGGTGCGCCGGGTCACGCCGGCGTGCGTGATGGTGGCGCGCAGCAAGTCGTTGCGGGTCGCCCACCGGCGGGCGATGACCGGTCGGCTGGTGGCTGCCCGGCCGGCCACGGCTTCGAGGGTGAAGCCGGCGTATCCGTGTTCACGCAGCACCGCCCATGCCGCGGTGAGCAGTGCCTTCTCCAGCTCCGCGCCGCGCCGACGCTGGACCGGCCCATTCTCTTTAGGATGCACTTGCGCATCTTAACAGCCGCGCATAGCCTCACCCTCAGAAGATGCGGCTCTGCATCTAATAAGCCGTTCGATGCCCTGCGTCGACACTTCGGGGAGGCTCGACATGAACGAGCACGGCGCGCTCCGGACAGACGTCCTCATCGTCGGAGCCGGCCCAGTGGGCCTCACGCTGGCCTGCGACCTCGCTCGACGCGGCGTCAGCTGCGAGATCGTCGAGCGGGAGGCGACCGCCGGCCGCGCGTCCAAGGCCAAGACGATCCAGCCCCGCTCCCTGGAGGTGCTCGATGACCTCGGCGCCGTCGAGCACGTCGTGCGCCATGGCGTCGCCGGTCTGCCGCTGCGCTTCCACGACTCGTCCGGCCGTGTCGTCGACCGCCCCTCGATCACACTCCGCGCCAGGAGTTCCTTCCAGACGCCCTATCCCGATCCGCTCTGGATCGGCCAGTTCGACGTCGAGCACGCGCTGCGCGAACGACTGCGCCAACTGGGCGGTTCGGTGGAGCACCGGGCGGAAGCGGTCGGCCTCGTGCAGGACCGGGACGGCGTCACCACCACCCTCCGCACGCCGGACGGCGCCCGCAGGCTGCGGGCACGCTACGTCGTGGCAGCCGACGGCGGTAAGAGCACGGTCCGCAGGCTGCTCGGTCTCCGTCTGGAGGGGGAGACCCGCGAGACAGAGCGCTGGTACATCGGCGACGTCACCGTCGACGGCCTGGCCCGCGACCATATGCACGTCTGGACCTCCGACGAGGGGATGCTCGCCCTCACGCCGCTGCCCCACAGCGACCTGTGGCAGTTGCAAGCCCCCGTCCCGGCAGGCACACAGCCGGGCACCCCGACCCGCGAGCTCTACCAACGGCTGCTGGACGAGCGGAACGCCGGAGTCACGCTGACGAGCGCGACCTGGCTCTCGGTCTACCGCGTCAACATCCGCATGCTCAACGACTACCGCAGGGCACGGGTGTTGTTCGCGGGTGATGCCGCACATGTGCACACGCCCGCCGGCGGCCAGGGCATGAACACCGGCATCCAGGACGCCTACAATCTCGGCTGGAAGCTGGGCGCGGTCCTCGGCGGCGCGCACCCCGACCTGCTGGACACCTATTCCGCCGAGCGGGCGCCCGTCGCGCGGACCGTGCTCGCGTCGAGCACGCACAAGCTGGACCGGACGACCCTGCGGCTCGGCGACGACGCCGACAAGCTGGGCGCGGCCCTCGCAGAACTCGCCGACGACGCCCTGACGACCGGCCTCGGCATCCGCTACGGCAGCCGCTTGGACGATCGCGCCGAGGGGCCGGTCGCCGGAGACCGGGCACCAAACGCCACCGGTCTGCGCGGCCCCGGCTTCTCCGGGGATCTGTTCGACCTCACCCGCGGCCCGCAGTGGACTCTGATCGCTTTCGACAACGACGACCCGGCCCTCACCGACCGTGCCGGATCCTTCCCCCTGCACGTGCACAGGATCGACACCGCCGACGGGATTCTCGACGGCGCCGGCGCATACCGACGGATATACGCGCCGAGCCGGGGCGAGCTCGTCCTCATCCGTCCGGACGGCCACATCGCCGCCCGTGTCCCCCACGACCGCGCGGCCGACCTCTTCGGCGCCCTTCCCTTTGCCGCACCGGTTCGCTGAGCGCCCCGGTCGGCCCGGCCCTACGACCGGCCGGACCGGGCCGATGAGCGGCGCCGAATGCGCCTAGATGAGTGAGTCCGATGTTCTCAGTGGTCGTAGGCGATCAGGGATCGTTTGATCTTGGCGCCGGTGGTCCAGTTGTGCCAGATGCCGGCTGCCAGGGCGAGGAGTCGTTGTCCGGTGC
>NZ_JBMJCT010000037.1:0-37510 GCF_049222185.1 Streptomyces sp. LaBMicrA B280
CGTGCCACCCGCGCGCCCGCGCCGGTGGCACGCGGCCCGCCGCCACCCCTTCCGGCGCGGCGGGTTCGACCGACGACGCGCGCCAGGTGATCGGGATGCCCGCACCGCTCGGCGTCGGCCTGGTGGAGCTGTCCGGCGGCAGCTACGAGAGCCCGGCCATGTCGGGCCGCCCTGCGGACGCGCGCGCCCAGGCCCGCGAGGCGTACTTCCTCGACCTGGCGAAGGAACTGGTCACGACCAGCCCGCTGCCGCTGATGCTCACCGTCGGAGCCGGCGGCGGGGCGACGAGGCCGACGCACGGCTGCGGCCGGTGACCTGGTCCGGCAAGTCCCCGCCGCGGCCGCCGTCATGGCACAGGTCCGCCACCGGATGCGCGAGCGAGTTCGACAGTGGTCGTACAGGCGGCTCCTGGGGGCCGTCAGGAAGTCGGGGCGACGAGCATGTGCTCCTTGCCCAGGCTGTTGGCCGAGGTGTCGGTGTACATGGTGGTCTCGCCGTCGGACCGCCGGACGACGAGGTCGTCGGTGCGGCCGTTCTCGGTGAAGTCGCCGGTCGTCATGGTGGCGACCTGGGCCCACCGCCCGTTGGGGTTCTGGACGCGCCGCTCGGCGCCGAGGCCGGAGGTGCCGGTGCCGGGGTAGTCGTCGAGTTCGCCGTCGGTCCAGCGGACCATGAGGTCCCAGTTCTGGCGACCGGAGAACTCACCGCCGGTGAGCAGAGTGGCCTTCTTCCAGGTGCCGTTGGCGGCCTTGAGCTGGTGCTTCTGCCCGAAGGTGCCGGCCCCGACGTTGGTGTAGAGGCTGAGCCCGCCGTCGGCCCAGCGCACGATCAGATCGGTGACGTACCGCGTGGTGCCGAAGCGGCCGGCACTGATCTGGGTCGCGTTCTTCCAGGTGGCGTTGGGTTTGATCATCCGGGTGCCGGCCCAATTCAGCCCCTTGGCGCCGACGTCGCCGTACAGCGTGACCTCGCCGTCCACCCAGCGCACCAGCAGGTCGAACTGGTCGGATCCGGTGAAGTCGCCCGCCGTGATGGTCCTGGCGTTCTTCCAGGTGCTGTTGGGCGCCATCAGCCGCCGCTCGGCGCCGAAGCCGCCGTGTCCGTCGCCGGGGTACAGCGTGACCGCGCCGTCGGTCCTGACCACGATCAGGTCGCCGTGCCCGGTCCCCCGGAAGTCGCCGGAGGCCGTCAGCGCGGCCTTCTTCCAGGTGCCCGCCGATCCGGGCAGCCAGGGGTCCGTCGTCCCCGCGTAAGGCGGGTTCTTGCCCAACTGCTGGTGCGCGGCGGCGTGTTGGAACAGGTTCTGGGCGTCCTTGCCGTAGACCGGCGCGTACGTCACCCAGTCGTCGTTGGCGTCATTGCCGCCGCCGTTGTATCCGCCGGTGTTGCCGATGACCTTGCCCTTGCCCGTGGCGCTGTCGTAGTCCTCGATCCAAGGGCCGCCGGAGACACCGCCGTAGAAGCCCTTGCAGGTCATGCGCAGCTGCCGGAACCCGGGCAGCTGGGAGGTGGTGACGGGGCAACGGACCGGCAGATGGCCGGGGTTGACGCTCCCGGAGCCGGGATAGCCGATGACGGTGACCTTGTGGCTGTAGCCGCTGGTGGGGGTGAAGGTGAGGGCGCCGGTGACGTCCTCCACCTTGCCGCGGCTGTTGGCGTCGACCTGGGCGAAGGACAGGTCGAGGTCGGAGGCGGCCGACTTGGTGTTCGCCGTGTAGCGGGGGTCCGTGTAGACCTGGAGGACCGGGAACACGCCGAACGGCTGCTGCGCGGCGGTCTTGCCGCTGCGGTACTGCGGGACGAAGACCCGGTGCGTGGCCTTGCTCAGCCCGAGGCCGCAGTGTCCGGCGGTCAGCACGATGTCCTTGGCGGCCGTGTGCACGACGCTGCCCGTGCAGTAGGTGTCGCCGCCGAGCGGCTTGCCGTCGAAGAAGAAGGTGCCGACCATCGGGTGGCCCGTGAAGTACTGGGGCGAGGGGGTGCCGGACGGCGGTGAGCCGTGGCCGGTAGCCCGCTGTGCGCCGAGGCCGTGCCGCGGGGCGGCCGGAGCCGAGGGCCCGTCGGCGGGGACCGCGTTCTTCATGCGGTCCGCCGTCCAGTACTTCTCCTCGCCGACGAGACCCGGCCCGTTCGGGACGGCCGCGGGTGCCGTGGGCCTGGCGGCCTCTGTCGAGGAAGCCGGGGCGGCGCCGAACATGCCCGCCCCCAGCCCGAGCGCGAGAACCGGAACCCATCTGTAGCTGGAACGCACCAAGGTGTCTTTCCGTCTTGGAGGAAGCCGAACGGTGCGCGATACCGGACCGTTGAAATCACCTATATCGCACATGTGTTCGCCACGAAGAGGATCAGCATACCGACCGGCGACGCCGCCTGACACGGCGTTGAGAGACAGACGTCGAAAGACAGACAGGGCACAGGCGATGGACAGTTTCCGCAGGGCCGCGTGGGCGGCCCTCCCCCTCCTGCTGCCCTTGCTCGCGGCCGGGCCGGCGTCGGCCGCGCCGTCGACGCCTTCGCTCACGTACGGCGGCGTCACGTCCGTGCGGCCCGGCGACACACTGACGGTCGACGCCCGGTCCGGCGAGGCCGCGTACGGCGACACCATGCACTCGTCCGTGTTCGTGGCGACGGGCACGCTGCGCATGATGGATCCGCTGCTGACCACCACCGTCACCATCGCCTGCGACGCCCGGCCCGGCATCCGGCCGGTCACACGGCGCGGCGCCGGAGACGTGGGCCCGGACGAACATCCCCTCCGCTGGGCGCGGGTGCGGGTCCAGCCGGTCGACGAGGACGCGCGCCGGGCCTGTCGGGACAAGGTGAAGCGGCTGCCCGCGCCCGATCTGGAGGAACGCTGGGCTCCGGGCGACACCTGGCCCCAGTCGCCATGGGATGTGCGGACCTTCCGGGCCGGGAGCCGTATCACCATCACCGACAACGACGACGAGGGATCGGACGGGGGCATCAGCCTCACCTCCCGCGCGTTCGCCGACCGCCCCGTCCTGCGTGGCGCCCGAGCCGTCCTGACCGCCACCGCCACCCTCAAGTGCGGGGCCGCGCCCGGCCTTTACGTGGTCTACCGGCACGATGCCCGGCAGGGCGGTCCGGACAGGCGATGGGCGCGCCTGCGCGTCGCTCCCGCCGCATCCGGCAGATCCTGCTCCACGGACCAGGTGGCGGCCCGCTCGGCCGGGACGTCCCGCACCGCCGTGATGGCCTGGACCGCGGGCGGTGTCTTCCTCGCCGCCGCGGCGGGCACGCTGCTCTTCCGGCGGACCCGGATCCGCCGGCTCCGGCGGGGAGGGGCGAAGGTACCGAGCGAGTGACTCGGCGCGGGACGTACGCCACCCGCCCGAAGGGCCCCTCGCGCTCCAGCCGGTCGCTGACGCGGGTATCACCGCCCCGCCGCCTCCTCGGCTGCCCGCCCCCGCGCCTCCGGCCTGTCCCGCCATGCCGAGGGGAGGGCGAGGACGATGAGGGCGGCGGTGCAGACGAAGCCCCAGGAGTAGCCGACCTGTTGGGCGAGGACGCCGAAGCAGACGGCGCCGATGCCCATGCCGGCGTCGTAGGCGATGTTCCACAGGGCGCTCACGGTGCCGTACCCGGAGGCGGGGACGCGGGAGTACATCAGGGTGATCGTGGAGTTCTGGGCGATGCCGAAGCCGATGCCGAAGACGGCGACGCCGACGACGACCGCGACGGCGCTGCCGGTGTACGCGGTGACGAACATGCCGACGGCGGACACCGCGAGTCCCGGCAGGACCAGCCGGGAGGAGCCCCTGCGGTCGCCCAGGCGGCCGGCCACCAGGCGGGCCGCGGCAGCCCCGGCGGGCTGTACGAACAGGGCCACGGCCACCAGCCCCGTGGACGCCGAGGGCACGGCGAGCGGCAGGAAGGTCACCACGATCCCGGCGGCCAGCGCGGTGACCGCGAAGAGGACCGCAGGACGGGATATCGCGCGATCGCGGATGCCGTCGCGGATGCCGATCCGCCGCCCGGCGATGTACTCCTTCTCCGGCAGCCCGGGTATGGACAGGACGGGGGCCAGCGCGCACACCCCGGCGGCCACGCCGACCGGCGCGTACCCCACCTCGGAGACCAGCCAGACGCCGAGCGGCAGCCCCAGCAGCGCGGGCACGCCCGAGATGATGCCGACCAACGCCAGTCCCTCGCCCCGGCGTTCGGAGGGGATGAAGGAGGCGGTGAGCGCCCCGCCCGCGACGACGGTCAGGGCGAAGCCCGCGCCGCGCAGCAGGCAGACCACCGTGATCCAGGCGACGCCGGAGAACACCGTCAGCACCAGCGACGGCACGCCCATCAGCAGCAGGCCCGCGCCCAGGGTGACCCGGTGGCCGAGGCGTTCGATGAGGCGGGGTGCCACGATCTCGCCGGCGACCGTGGCCAGCATCAGGGCGCCCGTGGTCGCCCCGGCGCCGTTGCCGCCGGCCCCGGAGTGCTTGGCGTAGAGCGGGACGACCGACAGCAGCAGATAGAAACTCGCCGACGCGCCGAACACGCTGATGAAGCGCAGCAGCAGCGGGCGCGTCACCAGCGGGGGCAGGTCCTTGGACCCGGTCGTGGGCGGCGCGGAATTCCGCGGATCAGTGGTGGTCATGGTCGCACCCTAGGAAGCGATCAGCTCACCGGTAAGCTCCAATTCCATGTCTTCCCAGTGGTCCAATGCGTCGTCGGACCTGCTCTTCGCGATCGACCGCGACCGCGAAGAGCCCCTGCGGTCCCAGCTGGAACGCCAGGTGCGCGAGGCGATCCGCACCGGCCGGTTGCGGGTGGGCGAGCGGCTGCCGCCCTCGCGTGAACTCGCGGGCGCGCTCGGCCTGTCGAGGGGGCTGGTTCAGGACGCCTATGCCCAACTGCTGGCCGAGGGCTATCTGGTGGCACGGGTGGGCTCGGGCACCCGGGTGGCCGCGGGCGCGTGTCCGCCGTCCGCGCCGCCGGTGCCCCGACAGCCCGCCGGGCCCCCGCCGTTGCTGGCCGATTTCCGGTGGGGCGTACCGGACTTGGGCGCGTTTCCGATGTCCGACTGGCTGTGGGCGGTGCGGGAGGCGGCGCGCCGGATGCCGGTGGCCGAGCTGGACTACGGCGATCCCCGGGGCAGCGCGGTGCTGCGTGAGGTGGTCGCCGGGTACGCGCGCCGGGTGCGCGCGGCGGCGGCCGACCCCGAGCATCTCGTCATCTGCTCGGGGTACGCCCAGGGCCTGTCCCTGACCTTGGCCGCCCTCGCCCGCAGCGGGGTGCGCCGGGTCGCCTACGAGGACCCCGGCTCACCCGCCTCCGTCCGGGCGGCGGCGGTCGCGGCGGGCCTGGAGGCGGTGCCCGTGCCGGTGGACGAACAGGGCGTGGACGTAGCCGAGTTGACGGCGACCGGGGCGCGGGCGGTCGTCGTCACCCCGGCGCACCAGTGGCCGACCGGGGTGGTGCTCGGACCCGAGCGGCGGCTGGCGTTGATCGCATGGGCGGCCGCGCGGGACGCGGTGGTCATCGAGGACGACTACGACGCCGAGTTCCGCTACGACCGGGAGCCGGTCGGCGCCCTCCAGGGGCTCGCCGCGGACCGGGTCGTCTCGATAAGCACCGTCAGCAAGTCCCTGGCACCGGCGCTGCGCATCGGCTGGCTGCTGTGCCCCCCGGCGCTCGCGGACACCCTGGTGTCGGTCAAGCGCATCAGCGACCGCGGCTCGCCCGTCCTCGATCAGCTCGCCCTCGCCAGGCTGATCGAGTCGGGCCGCTTCGACCGGCATCTGCGGCGGGTGCGCGGCACCTACGCGGCCCGGCGCACCGCCCTGCTGGCCGCGCTCGCGGAACACGCCCCGGGCGTCGCCGTGACCGGCCTCGCCGCCGGCTTCCACGCGGTCGCCCATCTGCGGGAGACGGCGGACGAACGGCGTCTCGTGGCCGCCGCCCGCGCCCGCTCGGTCGGCCTGTACGGGATGAGCACCTGCCGCACCTCGCGGGCGACCACGCCGCCCCGGCTGGTGCTCGGTTTCGGCGCTGTCGGGGAACGCGCCGTCACCGCCGGAATCTCCGCGATCGGCGACCTGCTGCGGGAGCAGGGGTGACCACAAGGGGGGCCCGCGCCGGGGTGGCGGCCCGCAGGGGCGCGCCCAGGTCCTTGGTCCGGTGGCGCTCGATCCCGTCCGGGACACAGGACGCGCTGCGCGCGGGGCTGGCCCTGCGAGGTCGGACCGGCAACGGCGGCACGGGCTCGGTCGGGGCACGGCTGTGGAAGGGGCCCGGCGTAGAAGGGGGCGCCCGGCTTCGGTCGGCCGCGCCCTCTCCGTCCGCAGGCCGAAGCGGAGCCGGAGGGGTGACCACAAGGGGGGCCCGCGCCGGGGTGGCGGTCCGCAGGGGCGCGCCCAGGTCCGTCCGGAACGCAGGACGCGTTGCGCGCGGGCCTGATCCTGGCGGACTCGGACAGGGCACAGTTGTAGAAGGGGCACGGCGTACGCCGCAGATCCGGGCCCGCCGTCCTCGGCTCAGCCCCGCCGCTCCCCCGTCACGCCTGCTGTCCGAGTGCCGCCGTGTCCTTGGTGAGGGCCGGGGCCTGGGTGGCGGAGACGGTCTTGCGGAGGCGGCCGAGGCCGGTGGCCGCGGTCAGCAGGGCCAGGGTGGCGGCGCCTACCGGGAGCAGGTAGCTGTTCTCGGCGTCGAAGCGCTCCACGGACCAGCCCGCGAGCATGCTGCCGAGGGAGGAGCCGCCGAGCAGGCTGGTCACGGCCAGGGTCACACCCTCGTTGATCTGGGAGCGCGGGATCAGCTCCTGGACCAGACCCATGCCGGTGATCATGGTCGGTGAGGTGGCCATGCCCGCGATGAACATCAGCGGTACGAGGGACCACAGGCCGCTCGCGAGGGTCAGCGGGAGCATCAGTACGGCCATGCCGCCGACGCCCGTCAGGAAGCGTCCGGTGCCGGAGCCGCGCGGGGTGAGCGCCCCGAAGAGCAGGCCCGCGAGCGCGGAGCCGACCGCCTGGAGGGCCAGCACCGGACCGGCCGAGGACCTGTGGTGCAGGGAGTCGGTGAAGGCGATCGTGACGACTTCGAGGGAGCCGAACAGGGAGCCGGTGAAGAGGAAGACGAGCATCATCACCTGGAGGCCCCGGTTGGTGAGCGGGGAGCGGGAGGCCGAGGGGTCGGCGGGCTGGACCGGGGGTTCGGTGCCGCGCTGCAGCGAGAAGAGGACCGTGCCGCCCAGGGTCAGGATCAGCGGTGCGATCCGGCCCGCCTCGGGAGCGACGCCGGTGGCCAGGCCCACCACGAGGATGGGGCCGAGGACGAAGCACATCTCGTCCAGGACCTGCTCGAACGAGTTGGCCACATGCATGCGTTCGTCGTCCTCGCCGTAGAGCTCGGCCCAGCGGGCGCGGGCCATGCCGCCGACGTTCGGCGCGGTCGCGGACAGGACGTTGGTGACGAACAGGGTCCAGGTCGGCGCGTCGGTGGCGAGGCAGACGACCAGGGCGGCCGACATGGCCGCCGACCAGACGGCCGCGGGGACGGCCGTACGGGACTGGCCGTAGCGGTCGACGAGGCGGCCGAGGAGCGGGATGGTGATCAGGGTGGCGGCGAGGGACGAGCCGCCCACGGCACCGGCCAGCGCATAGGAGTGGCGCATGGCGGCGACCATCACCACGGTGCCGACGCCGGACATGGACAGGGCGAGCCGGGCCAGGAAGCCGGTGGTGGTGAAGCCGACGCTGCCCTTGGCGGAGAACAGTCTGCGGTACGGGGCGAACATGTGCGGGTCTCTCCATCGCGGCGTCGTGGCCCTCAACGCTCCGCGTGGAGGCTGGAGTTGAGACTAGTGCCTCACCGGTCCCGGCTTCTGATGTTTTCCTGCCGGGACATCCGAGGGGCACCGGGCCCAGCGCGCCCGGCCGGATGCGCGGGATGCCGGTCACGGCGATCTCCCGTACGGCCGCTCGGGGTTCGCGTCCGGGGGCCGGGCCGGGCCCCGTCCGTCGTCAGCCGGCCTCGGGCCTGTCGTCGTCGACGATCTCGGCGTCCACCACCTCGTCGTCCTCCGCGGCGGACCCACCGGACGCCGGGCCACCGGACGCCGCCCCGCCGGAGGTGCCCGCACCCGCACCCGCACCCGCCCCCGCTGTCGCACCCGCGCCCTGTTCACCCTGGGCGCGGGACTGCTCGTACAGCGCCGTGCCGATCTTCTGGGCGGACTGGGCCACTTGGTCGGTGGCCTGGCGGATGCCGGCGGTGTCCGCGTGCTCGTCCTTGAGCTTCGCCTTCAGCTCGGCGAGCGCCGCCTCGGTCTCGTGCCGCGCCTCGGCGGAGATCCGCTCGGGGTTGTCGCTGATGAGCTTCTCGGTCTGGTAGACGAGCTGTTCGGCCTGGTTGCGGGTCTCGGCGGCCTCGCGGCGCTGCCGGTCCTCCTCGGCGTGCTGCTCGGCCTCGCGGACCATGCGGTCGATGTCGTTCTTCGGCAGCGCCGAGCCGCCGGTGACGGTCATCTTCTGTTCCCTGCCGGTGCCGAGGTCCTTCGCGGACACATGCATGATCCCGTTGGCGTCGATGTCGAAGGCGACCTCGATCTGCGGGACTCCGCGCGGCGCGGGCGGCAGACCGGTCAGCTCGAACATGCCGAGCTTCTTGTTGTACGCCGCGATCTCGCGCTCGCCCTGGAAGACCTGGATGGACACCGAGGGCTGATTGTCCTCGGCGGTGGTGAAGATCTCCGAACGGCGGGTGGGGATCGTGGTGTTGCGCTCGATCAGCTTGGTCATGATGCCGCCCTTGGTCTCGATGCCGAGGGACAGCGGGGTGACGTCGAGCAGCAGGACGTCCTTGACCTCGCCCTTGAGGACACCGGCCTGGAGCGAGGCGCCGATGGCGACGACCTCGTCCGGGTTGACGCCCTTGTGCGGCTCCTTGCCGGTCAGCTCCTTCACCAGGCCGGTGACGGCGGGCATCCGGGTCGAGCCGCCCACCATCACCACATGGTCGATGTCGGACACCTTGATCCCGGCGTCCTTGATCGCGTTGTGGAACGGCGCCTTGCAGCGGTCCAGCAGATCGGCCGTCAGCTGTTCGAACTGGGCGCGGGTCAGCTTCTCGTCCAGGTGCAGCGGGCCCTCGGCGGACGCCGTGATGTACGGCAGGTTGATCGAGGTCTCGGTGGACGAGGACAGCTCGATCTTCGCCTTCTCGGACGCCTCCCGCAGCCGCTGCACGGCCATCTTGTCCTTGCCCAGGTCGACGCCGTAGTGGTTCTTGAACTGCCGCACCAGATGGTCCACGACGCGCTGGTCCCAGTCGTCGCCGCCCAGATGGGTGTCGCCGTTGGTGGCCTTGACCTCGATGACGCCGTCGCCCATCTCCAGCAGGGACACGTCGAAGGTGCCGCCGCCGAGGTCGAAGACGAGGACCGTCTGGTCGTTCTCCTTGTCCAGGCCGTAGGCGAGCGCGGCGGCGGTCGGCTCGTTGATGATCCGCATGACGTTCAGGCCGGCGATCTCCCCGGCCTCCTTCGTCGCCTGCCGCTGGGCGTCGTCGAAGTAGGCCGGGACGGTGATCACCGCGTCCGTGACGTCCTCGCCGAGATACGCCTCGGCGTCCCGCTTCAGCTTCTGGAGCACCCGCGCGGAGATCTCCTGGGCGGTGTAGTGCCTGCCGTCGATGTCGCCCTCGTCGGGGAAGCGCCAGGAGTGATCGCCCATGTACCGCTTGACCGAGCGCGCGGTGCGCTCCACGTTGGTCACGGCCTGCCGTTTGGCGACCTCGCCGACCAGCACCTCGCCGTTCTTGGCGAACGCCACGACGGAGGGGGTGGTTCGCGCGCCCTCCGTGTTGGTGATGACGGTGGGTTCGCCGCCCTCCAGGACCGAGACCACCGAGTTCGTCGTCCCGAGGTCGATTCCGACCGAACGCGCCATGGTGAATCCTCCCTTGCCGGCTGCTCCCCCACCCGTGTTCCCCGGTCCTCCTCGCCTATAGAGCCTGAATAAAACTTGAGCTACCTCATGTCAAGTCTGGTCCGCTTCCGGCGGCCCTGCCAGGGCACGGGTCCACTCGGTTCCGGCCGCGAGCGCCGTACGCCAGGGGCGCAGCACGCGGGGCGGCATGCCCACGGCGAGCGCTCCGGTGAGCGCCGTACCCCTGCGGTAGGCGACGAGGAAACCGCCGTCCGCCGGGTCGCCGTCGACCACCCGGGCCTCGTCGTGGTCGCGCAGGTGTCCGAACGCCTGGATCCTGAGGTCGTACTGGTCGGACCAGAAGGAGGGCACCGGCGCGAAGGGTGCGGCCTGCTCGGGGGCGAGCAGGTTGCGGGCCGCGGCGATGCCCTGTTCGGCCGCGTTCGTACGATGCTCCACGCGCATGTCGGCGCCGAAGAGCGGGTTGTGCCAGCGGGCCACGTCGCCCGCGGCGTAGATGCCGGGCGCGGCGGCGCTGTACTGATCGCAGACCACGCCGTCGGCCAGCCGCAGCCCGCTGCCCTCCAGCCAGTCGGTGTTGGGCTCGGAGCCGATGGCGATCAGGACGTCGTCGGCCGGGATCGTGGTGCCGTCGCTGAGCAGCACGCCGGTGGCCCGGCCCGCGCCGGTGGTGATCCCGGCGACCTTGGTCCCGGTCCGCAGATCCACGCCGTGATCGCGGTGGACCTGGGCCAGATACGTGCCGACCCGCTGTCCGACGGCGTGCGCGAGGGGGACGGGGGCGGGTTCCACCAGGGTGACGGTCGCGCCGAGGGTACGCGCGGCGGCGGCGACCTCGGCGCCGAGGAATCCGGCGCCCACCACGACCAGCCGGCCCCCGGCGGTCAGCCGCTCGCGCAGGGCGAGGGCGTCCCCGAGTTCCCGCAGGACATGGACGCCGGGTGTGTCGCATTCGGGCAGCCGACGCGGCCGGACCCCGGTGGCGATGATCAGGCCGTCGTACGTCAGGCTCGTGCCGTCGGCGAGGGTCACGGTGCGGGTCGCCGGGGCGAGGGCGGCGGCGGGCACGCCGAGCCGCAGGTCCAGGGCGAGGGCGTCCAGATCGGCCGGGCGGCGCAGGTGCACCCGCTCGGGCTCCCAGGCGCCGGTGAGGACCTGCTTGGACAGCGGCGGCCGGTCGTAGGGCGGATGCGGTTCGCCCCCGACGAGGGTGAGCGAGCCGTCGTAGCCCGCCCGGCGCAGGGTCTCGGCGGCGGTCAGACCGGCCGCCGAGGCACCCACCACCACGATGCGGCGCGGCGGGACGCTCGTCACGCCTCCACCAGTCGGATCGCGGCGGCGGGGCAGATCGCGGCCGACTCCCGTACGTCCTCGGCGAGTTCAGGGCCGGGGGTGGCGTCCAGCAGCTGCACTATGCCGTCGTCGTCCTGGTCGAAGACCTGGGGCGCCACCAGGACGCACTGCCCGGAGGCGACGCATTTGGGCTGGTCGACTTCCACGCGCATGGGTTCCTCGTTTCGTGGTTCGCGGTTCGCGGTTCGTGGTTCGTGGTTCGTGGTTCGTGGTGGTGCGGGTGTGCCGTGTCGTGTCGTGCGTGCTGTGAAGTGCTACCAGGAGACGGGTAGTTCATAAACGCCGTAGACGAAGCCGTCGTGCTTGAACTCCAGTTGATCGAAGTCGGTGGCCAACGCCAGCGTGGGGACGCGGGAGTAGAGCGTGCTGTAGGCGACCTGGAGTTCGACGCGGGCGAGCGGCTGGCCGAGGCACTGGTGGATGCCGTAGCCGAAGGCGACATGGCGGCGGGCGTCGCGGGTGAGGTCGAGCCGGTCGGGGTCGGGGAAGGCGCCGGGGTCCCGGTTGGCGATGTCGTTGGCGAAGATGACACCGTCGCCCGCGCGGATCAGCTCACCGTCGATCTCGATGTCCTCCAGCGCGACGCGTCGCCGCCCGGAGTGGACGATGTTCAGATAGCGCAGCAGCTCCTCGACGGCCGCGGCGACCGTCTTGGGGTCCTCGCAGTCGCGCAGCAGGGCGAGTTGGTCCGGGTTGCGCAGCAGGGCCACGGTGCCGAGCGCGATCATGTTGGCGGTGGTCTCGTGCCCCGCCACGAGCAGCAGGACGCCCATCTCGGCGGCCTGGCGCCGGGTCAGCTCGCCGGTGGCGACGCGCTGGACGGCGAGCTGGGAGAGCACGTCGTCCTCGGGATGCGCGAGCTTGGCCGCCAGCAGGTCGTCCAGGTAGTCGGTGAGCGCCTCGGACGCGGCGAGCAGCTCCTCGCGGGTGGAGGTGCGGCGCACCAGGACACGGCTGTGGCGCTGGAAGAAGTCGTGCCGCTCGTACGGCACCCCGAGCAGCGCGCAGATCACCAGGCTGGGCAGCGGAAGCGCGAACGCCTCGACCAGGTCGGTGGGGTTGGGCCCGGCGAGCATCTCCTCGATCAGGTCGTCCACGATCCGCTGCACGGACGGCCGCAGCGCCTCGACCTTCCTGATCGTGAAGGGGGCCGTCACCATGCGGCGCAGCCGGGCGTGTTCGGGGTCGTCCATGGTGAGGAAGGTGGTACGGGTCCGGTCGCGCTCCTGCGTCGCGGCGCTGCGGTGCGGATAGCCGGGGCGCCGGGGGTCGGCGCTGATGCGCGGGTCGCCGAGCAGGGCCCGTACGTCCTCGTGGCGGGTGATCATCCAGGGGCTGCTGCCGTCCCAGATGCGCACCCGGGAGACGGGCCGTTCGCTCTGGAGGTCCTTCAGGGCGGGGGGCGGGTCGAAGGGGCATCCGGTGGCGCGGGGCATGGGGTGCTCGGGGAGCCCGGTCGGCGTGTCCACGACTGTCTCGGTCACAGCTGCCTCCTCGGCAAGGGGGCACCCAACACCCCTAACGGTGTTAGGTGCTTCAGGCAACCTTAGGGATCGTGGGGGGCACGTCAACGGTGCCGAAGGGTTCGCCGTCGCTATCCGGCCACGATGCGATCGAGCAGCTCGTCGGCGCGCTGGATGAGTCCGCGCCGGTCGACCTCGTAGGGCAGGGCCATCGCGATGGTGACGATGCCGTGCAGCGCCGACCACAGCAGCAGCGCGTCCTGCCCGGCGCCCACCTGCCCGGGGCGGTCCCCCGGCAGCGCGGCCAGCGCCTCCTCCCAGGCGCCGAGCACCAGCCACACCGGGTGGCGCGGCGAGTCCTCGCGGGGGCCGACGATGCGCTCGACACCGAACATCAGCCGGAAGCGCCGGGGGTTCTCCAGCGCAAAGGTGCAATAGCGGTGGACCATGGCGCGCAGGGCGGTGCGGGGGGTGTGGCGGGCGTGCGGGGCGCGGGGGGCGTGGAGGGTGCCGCCGTCCCGCGCCTCCCGCAGCTCGGCGACCAGTTTCTCGTAGGCCCGGCGGGTGACCGTCGCGACCAGTTCGGAGCGGTCCTTGAAGTGCAGATAGACGCTGGGCGCGGCGATACCGACCTCGCGGGCGACCGCGCGCAGCGACAGCGCCTCCTCGCGGCCCGACTCGGCCAGCAGCCGGGCCGCGGCCGCGAGGATCTCCTCCTTCAGGGCGCCGCCCTCGCCCCACTGGCTCGGGGCGCGGCGCTTGAACGTCTCGGCCACCTGTGCTCCCTCCGTTGCCCGCCTGCCGGGTGAAGCATTATCGGAGGTGGCCGAATATCCGTCGCCCCGGGTGCGCCCGACTCAGGTCCCCTGGACCGCCGTTGGCCTCAGGTGCCGGGCCAGGAAGCGGGCCGCGCCGTCCGCCTCGAACCGGGGCATCTCCTTGTGCCGCCCGGAGTTGGCGTGCAGCGTCTTCTCCTTCGAGGCGAACGCGTCGAAGAGGGCCAGCGCGGCGGCGCGCGGGATGTGCTCGTCGTCCCACTGCATGGCGTACTCGACGGGGATCGTGATCCGTCCCGCGGCCTCGGCCAGGGCGTCGGGCCAGTGCAGTCCGAAGACCGCGGCGGTGATCCGGGGGTCGTCCGCCACGAACGGCACGCCGATCGCGGTGGCCATGTTCAGGCCGAAGAAGCCGACGGGCCCGCCGGTGCCGATCTCCGGCAGTTCCTGGAGGGCGTCCAGGACCGCCCGCCACTCGGGGACGGCGCGTTCGGCGAGCCGGGCGTTGTAGCGGACCACGATCGGGCCTTCCGGCTCGCCCGCCTCCCGGGCCCGGTACAGCGCGGCGATCTCCTGCTCGTCGTACGCCGTGCGCGGCCGGTCGCCGTGGCCGGGCGCGTCGATGACGGCGACATGGAAGCCGCAGCCGGTGACGAACAGCCGGGCGCGGCCCGTCATCGCGGGCCACCTCTTGTGCGTGCCGCCGCCGTGGCCCATGAACACGAGGGGTGCTCGCTCGGGGCCGGAGGCGGGCGACCAGAGCACACCGGGGACGTCGCCCACGGTGAAGTCGCGCTCGATCACGCCGCCGGACGACGTCTCGGCGGTGAAGTGCATGTTCTTCATGGTTGTTGCCTTTCGGAAGTGCCTTGTCGGCGAGGCGCTCCCGGCAACATCTGCTTCAGTCGCCGGACCGTGACGAAAGAGGGAGCACCCACACGGATACCTCGGTCATGGGTCTCACCTCCTCGCTCGGTCACACGGTCGCCCGCACGCTATCAGCCGGCACCGCGAGTCGGCACCGCGTTTTCCACCGGCGCACTGCTCCGCCCCGCCCGCCGACCGCTCAACTCGGCGTCGAGCGTCTCCTGCGCCGCCCGCATGACCTCGGCGTACCGGGGTTCCCGCAGCCGTTGCCACATCACATCCTCCGGTACGTCCTCCACATGGCCGACCACCCACCAGATGTTGCCGAACGGGTCCGCGACGCGCCCGCCCCGCTGCCCGAAGGCGTCGTCCGCCGGTGCGGTGACGATCCGCCCGCCCGCCTCGACGGCCCGCTCGATCGCCGCATCGGCGTCCGGCACGAACACCCTGAGCAGGCAGGGCAGTCGGGGCCAGTCGGCACGCCGGTCGAAGGCGAGCAGGACGGTGTCGCCGACCCGGATCTCGGCGTGCCCCGTCAGCCCGTCCTCCGTCCGCACCCGCCCCAGCTCCGCCCCGTCGAACACCCGGGTGACGAAGTCGAGCAGGGCGCCCGTGTCGTCCGTGACGATCCAGGGGGCGACGGTGGTGTGTTCCGGGGGTGCGGCGTCGATCTGTTCGGGCATCGCGGTTCCTTTCACCGAGGGGTGGGGCTGAGGCGGGCGACCGCGGTCAGAGTAGGCGGGATCGAGGTCGGTTCCCGTCCTCGTGGGTGCCGCCCGTCTGATCCCTGTGCGTGTTCCAGGAGTTACGGCTCGATAGCATCGGACCGACGGCCGGAGGAACGCCGAATCGATCAGGCCGGGACGGGGATACGCGCCAGTGGTGATGGGTGGGGCGGCACGGTTGCGGGTGCCGGTGGGGGCGGACGCGGAGCGCTGGGTCACCCGGGCGGGGTGCCGCCGGGTGCTGCTCGTGGTGCACAACGTGACGTCCGCGACCCGGCTGCTGGATGTGCTGCCCCTGTTCGGCGGGGACGTACGGCTCCAGTTGTTCGCCACGTGCACGGGGTCCTCGCCGTTCCTCGCCGGGGTGGTCGAGCTGCTGACGGGCGTCGGGCTGCCCGTCCTGCCGTGGGAGCAGGCCAAGGAGACCACGTTCGACCTGGCCGTCTCGGCGAGCTACGGCGGTGAACTGGACCAGATCCGCAGCGAGTTGGTCGTCCTGTCGCACGGCATGGGCTACAACAAGCGGCTCGCCGCGCCGGATGCCGAACAGCGGTCGGCCGCACCGGTCTTCGGGCTCTCGCCGGACTGGCTGCTGCACCGCGGCCGTCCGCTCGCCGCGGCCACCGTCCTGTCCCACCCCGAGCAGCTGGAGCGGCTGCGCGTCTCCTGCCCGCAGGCCGCGTCCACCGCCGTACTGGCGGGCGATCCCTGCTACGACCGGCTCATCGGCGCGCTCCCGCAGCGCGAACTCTTCCGCCGCGCCCTCGGCGTGGCCCCGGGACAGAAGCTGGTCGTGCTCAGCTCGACCTGGTCGTCGCGGTCCCTGTTCGGTGCCGCGCGGGCGGGCTCCCGCGAGGCGGCCGACGCGGACGATCTGCTGCCCTGGCTGCTGTCCCGGCTGTCCACGGAGCTGCCGGCCGACGAGTACCGCTCCCTCGCCGTCCTGCACCCGAACATCTGGTACGGGCACGGTCCGGGCCAGGTCAGGGCCTGGCTCGACCACGCCCGGCGGGCCGGTCTGGACGCCGTGCCACCGCTCGACTGGTGGCGGCAGGCCCTGATCGCGGCGGACTGTGTGCTGGGCGACCACTCCAGCGTCACCTACTACGCGGCGGCCATCGGCGTGCCCGTACTCCTCGGGGCGTTCCCGCAGGAGGCGCTCGACCCGCACTCCCCGGTGGCCGCGCTCGGCCGTACGGCGCCCCGCCTGGTCCGGCGCGGCAGCCTGCGCGCCCAGATCGACACGGCGATCGCCGCCCACGAGCCGGACCGCTACGCGCACTTCGCCGAGCAGGCCAGTTCCGCACCGGGCGAGTCCGCGGAGCTGCTGCGCCACCTCTTCTACCGCCTGATGGGCCTCCCGGAGCCCACCGGCCACACCGCGTTGCTCGACCCGCTGCCGCTGCCGCCCCACCAACCGGCCCGCCGTACCACGCCCGTTCGGGTCTTCGCCGAGGTGACCGACGGCCGAACGCCGGAGGTGGTGCTGGTACGGCACCCGGTGTCCGGCGACGCCCCCGACCCGGCCGACGGACTCGCGGCGGCGTCCACGGCGTACGCGCACACGGTGGTCGACGAGGAGACCCGCGAGGCCGGCCGGCTGCGCCTCGCGGACGTCGTCCTGCGCCACGCCCCCGCCGACGACCCACGCCTCGGCCCGCCCGGCGCCTGGACCGCGGAGGCGCTGGCCCGGTACCCCTACTCCGCGCTGGCCGCCTACGCCGACGGCCCCGACCGCTGCGTCGTGCGCACCCGCCAGGGCGACCTGCTCCGCCTGTCCGCCGCCCCCGCCCCCGACGGGCGCCCGGACCTGTGCGACCCGGCCGCCTACGCCTCGGCCCTCCACACCTGGCTCATCACCGGCCGCAAACTCTCCGAGGCCGTCCCCGAACTGACGGTCCGCACCGGCACGGTGACCCACCGGGTGGCGATCGAACGACTCCCGGCGCGTCCGGCGTAGTCCGCGCCCCTCAGCGCTCCAGCGTGGCGAGGCGCTCCCGCACCCGCCGCGCGCCGACCGCGTCCTCCTGCCTCTCGTACCGCGCGGCGGCGGCCCGGAGGTCCTCGGCGGCCTCCCCCGGGTGGCCGGCGAGCCGGTGGCCCTCGGCCCGCTGCTCCAGCGCGTCGGCGAGCTGGAGGCCCGCGCCCTCGGCGGTCATGATCTCGACGGCCTTGTCCAGGCAGACCAGGGCGAGTTCGGGAGCGCCCGCGCGCACGTGGGTCTCGCCCAGGCTCATGTAGACGCGGCCCTCGTTGTAGGTGTCCGCGCCCCCGGGCAGGGTGCGGAAGCTCACGAGCGCTTCGTTCAGCTTCGCCGACGCCTCCGAGAACGCGCCCTCTTGGGCGAGGGCACGGCCGAGGTGGTGCTCCAGGAGCGCGGTCGCACGGGGTACGTCCCGCCAGCCGTCGTCCCCCTCACGGATGCCCTCCAGCACGCGCAGGGCCTCCTCGAAGCCGTGGCGTGCCTCGTCGTGGCGCCACAGCTTGAGGCGGAGCAGCCCGAGGGCCTCCAGGGCGGTCGCCCGGCCGCGGAGATGACCGCATGCCGCGTCGGCGGTGATCGCCGCTTCCAGGGCCTCCTCCGCCCGGTCGGCGTCGCCGACTCCCATATAGGCGAAGGCCAGTTGGACCAGCATGCGGCCCACCGCGCGCCGGTCGCCGAACTCCTCGGCGCAGCGCCGGGCGGCCTCGACGCCGCGCAGATGCGTCTCGATCCACTGGGCGTGGAAGCCGAGCCGCAGATGCAGGCTCCACATCGCCTCGCACAGCTGCCACACCAGATCGTCGTAACCGTGGTGCTCGGCCGCGTGGATGACGGCCGCGAGGTTCTCCCGTTCGGCGCGCAGCTCCCGCAACGCCCGTGCGCTGTCGCCCGGTTCGGGGTGCTCCGCCGGGGTGAGACGGTCGTAGACGGGGCCGAGGTGCCAGCGGTGCGGGATCACCCGCAGGTCCGCGGCCGCCGCGAACCGCAAGTACGCGACCGCCACCCGGCGGACCGCCTCGCGCATCCGGCGGTCCCCGTCCTCGGCGAGGGCCAGCTCGCGGGCGTGCGCGCGGGCCAGGTCGTGGAAGCGGTAGCGCTCCTCCGCGACCTCCTCCAGCAGATGGACCCGGGCCAGCCGCTCCAGCATGTCCCGGGCCCGGGCCTCCTCGACGCCGGCCGCGTGCGCGGCGCACAGGACGCTCACGGTCGGCCAGGACCAGACCGCCAGCGCGCGGTAGAACGCGGCGCACTCCGGGGTGAGTTCGCCGTACGACACGTCCTGGGCGAGCCGGACGGGGTCGGCGGGGGCGTGCGGGTCGGTGTCGCCCATGAGGACTCCTGTCTGCCGCGTGCCGTGGATCCGGTCGGAGAGTCCGCGCGCCACCCGGTCCCAGGAGAGGTGTTCACGGACGGCGAGTCCGGCGCCGGTGGTGCACACCGCGAGCGGGATGCCGCCGGTGCCCTCCGCGACGGCGCGGACGACCTCCTCCGGGGCGGCCGACCGGTTCCGCCCGGCGACGCGGCGCAGCAGCAGGACGGAGTCCGCGGTCGACAGCGGCCGCAGGGTGAAGGGGTGCGCGCCGTGTTCGGCCACGAGGCGGCCGAGGCGGTGCCGGCTGCTCACCAGGACGAGTGAGCCGGGCGAGGCGGGCAGCAGGGGGAGCACCTGCGCGTCGTCCAGCGCGTTGTCCAGTACGACGATCATGCGTCGGTCGGCCGTGCAGTCCCGGAACAGGTCCCGCTGCCGTGCCTCGTCGCCGGGGACGGTGCCGACCTTGAGGCCCTCCAGGAGACGGACGAGCGCCTCAGAGGGCGTGAGGGCGGTTCCGGCGGACGCACCGGCCAGATCGACGAACAGGACTCCGTCCGGGAACCCCTCCCGCAGCTCGTGCGCGCACCGTACGACGGTGGCCGTCTTGCCCATGCCACCCTGGCCGGTGAGGACGGCGACGACCGGTGCGCCGGGTGCGCGGTCGGCGTCGTCCAGCAGCCCCTTGATCCAGGCGAGCACGTCCTCGCGGTCGGTGAAGGCCGCGGTGGCGGGCGGCAGCATCTGCGGGCGGGAGGCGCCGGGGGCCGCGGCCGGCATCGGGCGGGGCGCCAGCCAGGACGCCTCGCGGACCCATTCCCGCACCTCGCGGGCGAACTCCGGTGAGCTGTGCGCGAGTTCGACGAGCTGTAAGGCGGCTGCCCTGCGTTCGTGCTCGGTGACGGGCAGGACGAGCACCTGCAGGCCGGAAGGGGCACCGGGCTCGGTTCCCGCCCGGCCGAGCAGTCCGTGCAGCCGCTCGGAGACCCGCCTGCCCATCTCGCCGCCCGCCCCGGACAGCGCACCGGAGGCGACCGTGCCGACCGCCGAGAACACCAAGTCGATCAACGGTTCCACCCAGCACTCCCCCAACTCGCCATAACGGCCATCGTATCGACAAACCCGTAGGGAGAGAGGGCGGACGGACGAGAGGCGGGTGCGCGCGCGCACGCGCCGCCGTCAGGTGGGCGAAAACCCGTCCGACACGGAGACGTGCACCGACGCTCGGAGCGGCTCGCGGGGCATCGGGGGGGGAGGTCCCGGTGACCTCCGCCGCTGACCGGCCCTCCGCGCAGGCCTGTTGAGGGGCACACACGTTCAGTGCCGCAAGGGGAGCCCTCGGCCGAGGCCGCTGTCCCTCACTCCGGCGCGAAGTCGAAGCTGTTCCACAGTCCCGTCGCCCGCACCACCTGGTCCGTCGCGCCGATGTCCAGGAAGTCGTACGCGCCGCCCGACGGCACGGTGCAGTCGGGGGTCGTGTAGAGGCGCAGGCTGCTCTGGGTCTGGTTGGTCACATGGGTGATGCCCTGGGGGAAGCGGTGGCAGCCCTTGACCGAGGGGTTGGTGAGGGTCTGCACGACGCGTCCGTTGTTCCGGGCCACGATCTGCCCGGACGCCTGGTCCTGGCAGGCGGTGAGCGCGATGCCGAGCAGCGCGAAACCGGTGAGCGCGGCCAGCGGCCGTGAAGCGCGCATCGGGCCTCCTGTGCCAAGACGCCAAGACGGGTTGCCGGGGGACCCGGTCCCCTCAACCACTATCCGTCAGAGTGTGCCGAGCCGCCCGGCGAGGGCGCCCGCGCCGGTGACATCGCCTGTTCAGCGGCGTCCTGGGGGCCTTTCGGGTGCCTGTGCGGCCCGGGTGCCGCACCCGGTGTGCGGGGTGCGGCCGCCCACCCTTCACTGAGGGGAACGAATCGCGGCGAGGGCACGGGAGTCACACATGGCAGGGCTCGGGAGACGGGGTGCGGCGGGCGCGGTGCTGGCCCTGGTCATGGTGTCCGCCACCGGCTGCGGCGACGGCTCCCCGAACTCCCCCACCCCGGCCGAGCAGGCCGCCTCGGCCGCGTCCGCCGCCGCCTCGCTCGCCGCCCGGGGCGGTGACGCGCTCGCCTCGGCCTCGGCGGAGGCCGGCCGGAGACTCGACGAGGCCAAGGGCGGCCTGAACGCCAAGGAGCAGGTGAGCCTCGGCGCGGTCACCCTCGACCGCGACGGCCGGGCCACCGCCACCGTGACCGCGCGGAACACCGCCTCCGCCGCCAAGTCCTTCGCCGTCCAGGTCAACTTCACGGACGGCGGCGGCAATCTGCTCGACGTCGTGGTGCTGATGGTCAAGAACGTGGCCGGGCACGGCTCGGGGCACGGCACCGCGCGCAGCAATCGCAGGCTGCACGGCGAGGTGCGGGCGAACGTCGGCACGGCCCTCCGGTACTGACCGGGACGCGCCGCACCCCGGGAAGTCCCCGCCGAACCCCCGCGAAACCTCCACCTGAACCGCCGACGCTGCCGCACGAGTGAACCGCCAAACGGGTGATCCGTAACCGCCGCCAGCCCTGGACGCCCAAGGATCACGGCCCCATCGGGCATTTCCGGCGAGTCGGGCGATTGGTTCGAAGTGACAGGCTTACGGTGCCCTGTCCACACTGAATTGGCGGTTCGTGATCAGGAATGAGCATCAACGATCCAGAACGTTCTCGAGGAGATCGAATGGTGGAGCAGTCTTCCGAGATCGATATAAGCGGGCCGGACGCATCCGCCCTCTCCGTGAGCGGCACCGGCCCGGACAGAACAGAGACCGAGAGCGGACTCGCGGACGCGCTGGCCGAGTTGGTGGGCAGTGAGCAGGTCCCGGTGGACAGCCACTTCTTCACCGACCTCGGCGCCAACTCCCTCGTCATGGCCCAGTTCTGCGCACGGGTGCGCAAGCGCCCCGACCTGCCGTCCCCGTCCATGCGGGACATCTACCGGTACCCCACCATCCGGGACCTGGCCGAGGCCCTCGCCCCGGCCGCTCCCCCGCCGCACGAGGCCGCGGGCACCACGGCGGCGCCCGCGGCACCGGTGCCCCTCGCGCCTCCCGATCTGCTGCCGCACACCAGCCGACTGACGCATTTCCTGTGCGGGACCTTCCAGTTGCTGGCCTTCCTCGCCTACTCGTTCGTCTCCGGTCTGGTGACCGGCACCGGCTACGAGTGGGTCGCCGACGGCAACGGGGTAGCCGACATCTACGTACGGTCGCTGCTCTTCGGCGGCACCGGGTTCATCGCCCTGTGCGTCTTCCCGGTCGTCGCCAAGTGGCTGCTGGTCGGGCGCACGAAACCGGCCGACTTCCCCGTCTGGGGCCTCGCGTACCTGCGCTTCTGGCTGGTGAAGGTGCTGCTGCACGCGAACCCGATGGTCCTCCTCGCCGGCACCCCGCTGTACGTGCTGTATCTGCGGGCCCTGGGCGCGCGGATCGGCAAGGGGGTCACGATCCTCTCGCACACCCTGCCGGTCTGCCCCGACCTGGTGACGATCGGCGCCGGGACGGTGATCCGCAAGGACTCCTTCATCCTCGGCTACCGGGCGCACCGCGGCCGCATCCAGACCGGCCGGATCACCCTGGGCGAGGGCGTGTTCATCGGGGAGAAGACCACCCTGGACATCGACACCTCGATGGGCGACGGCTCGCAGCTCGGGCACGCCTCGGCGCTGCACCGCGGCCAGTCGGTCCCGGCAGGCGAGCGCTGGCACGGCTCCCCCGCGGAACCGGCGGGAACCGACTACCTGCGCGTGCCGCCCGCCCGCTGCGGCACGCTGCGCCGGGCCTGGTTCGGCCTCGGCACGCTGCTCCAACTGGTCTTCCTCTACATTCCGTTGGCCGTCGGCGGGATGTACATACTGTTCACCGCGGTACCGGCGATCGGCGATCGCCTCGACCCGGACACCGAGGACCTGGCACCGGCCCAGCTGCTCGCCGACGCGGCCGCGCTCTCCCTGGTGCTGTTCGTCGGCTTCATCGTCGTGGGTCTCGTCGTCCTGTACACGCTGCCCCGGCTGCTGCGGCTGTTCGTCCGGCCCGACCGGGTCTATCCGCTCTACGGCTTCCACTACGCGCTGCACCGCGCGACGGCCCGCCTGACGAACATCAAGTTCTTCGCCTGGCTGTTCGGTGACAGCTCGTTCGTCGTGCACTATCTGCGCGGACTCGGGTACGACCTGTCGCACGTCGAGCAGACCGGCTCGAACTTCGGCACCGAAGTGCAGCACGAGACACCGCTGTTGGTGTCGGTCGGCAGCGGCACCATGGTGGCCGACGGGCTGTCCATCCTCAACGCGGACTATTCGAGCACGTCGTTCCGGCTGTCGAAGGTGTCGATCGGGCCGCGCAACTTCCTCGGCAACAACATCGCCTACCCGGTGGGCGGCAGGACGGGCGAGAACTGCCTGCTGGCGACCAAGGTGATGATCCCGCTGGACGGCGAGGTCAGACAGGGCGTGGGGCTGCTCGGCTCGCCGTGCTTCGAGATCCCGCGCTCGGTCGACCGCGACGCCCGCTTCGACCATCTGCGCGAGGGCGAGGAACTGAGCACCCGGCTGCGCGCGAAGAACCACTACAACCTGCGCTCGATGGGCTGGTGGCTGCTCGCCCGCTGGCTGCACGTCTTCGTGCTCACCCTGTTCGCGCTGGCCACGGTGGATCTGTACGGCATGGCGGGCCATGTGGTGATAGGAGCCTATCTGGCGCTCACCCTCGCCTTCTCCACCGCGTACTACATCGTGCTGGAGCGCTGCATGACCAGGTTCCGCGGGCTGCGGCCCCAGTTGTGCTCGATCTACGACCGGGACTTCTGGCGGATCGAGCGGCTGTGGAAGGTGCCGTCGCAGTGGCTCAACATCTTCAACGGCACGCCCTTCAAGAGCCTGGTCTGGCGGCTGATGGGGGTGCGCGTGGGCCGCATGGTCTTCGACGACGGCTGCTACATCACCGACCGGACCCTCGCGGTCATCGGCGACGCGTGCACGCTCAACGCGGGCAGCAAGGTGCAGTGCCACTCGCAGGAGGACGGCACCTTCAAGTCGGACTTCATCAGGCTCGGCGCCGGTACCACGCTGGGCGTCTCCGCCCATGTCCACTACGGCGTGACGATGGGCGAGGGCTCGGTGCTGGTCTCCGACTCCTTCCTCATGAAGGGCGAGGAAGTGCCCCCGGACGCGTGCTGGGGCGGCAATCCCGCGGTGGAGATGCCGACGGCCGACGGTCCGCCCGGCACCCCCGTCCTGACCGCTTCTACAGCAAACGCCCCTGCGGCGACCGTGAGTTGAGGAAGGCCATTCGATGGGAACGCGCGTGGAAGCGGACCGGGAGTTCTGGCAGCGGGTGCTGACCGCCGGCGGTGTCACCTCGGTGCCACGCTGGGTGCGGGAGCCGGCCGCCGGGTCGGCCGAACACGAGATGCCGGTGCCGGACGAGGTGGCGCGGGCGGTGCGCGAGCTGGTCGGTCGCCAAGGGGTGCCGGTCAGCGCGCTGCTGCTCGCGGCGCACGCCAAGGTGCTGGCCACGCTGTCCGGCGAGCCGGAGGTGGTCACCGGCTACACCACCGGGGTGCGCGGCGAACCGCTGCCCTGTCGGCTGACCGTGCGGGCGGGTTCCTGGCGGGAGCTGGCGGCGGCCGCCGAGCACGCGGAGGCGGAGGTGCTGGCGCACCGGGAGTTCCCGGTGGAGAAGCTGCGCCGCGAACTCGGCCTGACCGAGCCGCCGTACGAGGTGGTGTTCGGGCCCATCGGGGCCGACGAGAACCACGCCGACGACGGTGTGCTGCAGGTGCGCTGGTCGGAGCGGGGCGGTCGGCTGCTGCTGCGCCTCGGGTACCGCAAGGACGTCCTGGACGCCCCGGCGGCGGCCCGGATCGGCGGCTACCACCTCAGGGCCCTCGGGCTGCTGGCCGCCGACCCGGACGCGGACCACGGCGCGCGGAGCCTGCTGTCGGACGACGAGGTGCACGAGCAGCTGGCGGGGCTGGCCGGGCCGCACCGGCCGCTGCCCGAGGCGCGGGCGCACGAGCTGTTCGAGCAGCGGGTGCGGACGAACCCGGGCGCGGTGGCCGTCGTACAGGGTGAACGGCGGTGGACCTACGACGAGTTGAACCGGCGGGCCAACCGGCTGGCGCGGGCACTCATCGAGCGGGGCGTCGGGCGGGAGGACGTGGTCGCCGTCGTCATGGAGCGCGATCTCGACTGGCCGGCGGCGACGCTCGCGGTGTTCAAGGCGGGCGGTGTCTACCTGCCGATCGAGCCGCACTTCCCGGCCGGGCGGATCGCGGCGACGCTGTCACGGGCGGGCTGCCGGCTGGTGCTGACCGAGTCCGGCAGCACCGCGACCCTGGACGAGGCGCTGACCTCGGTGGCGGGGGCGGAGCGGCTGCTGGTCGAGGAGGCGTACGCGGAGCCGCACGCCGAGGACGACCTCCAGCTGCCCGTGGCGGCCGACCAGCTGGCGTACATCTACTTCACCTCCGGCTCCACCGGTGAGCCGAAGGGGGCGATGTGCGAGCACGCGGGGCTGCTCAACCACCTGTTCGCCAAGATCGACGACCTGGGCATCGGCGAGGGCTCGGTGGTGGCGCAGACGGCCCCGCAGTGCTTCGACATCTCGCTGTGGCAGCTGGTGTCCGCGCTGCTGGTGGGCGGGCGGACGCTGCTGATCGGGCAGGACGAGATCACGGACGTGGAGCGCTTCGTCGACACACTGGCCGACGGGCGGGTCGCGGTGGCGCAGCTGGTGCCCTCCTATCTGGAGGTCGTCGTCTCCTACTTGGAGCAGCGGCCCCGCGAACTGCCGGATCTGCGCTGTGTGTCGGTGACCGGCGAGGCCCTCAAGCGGGAGCTGACACAGCGCTGGTTCGCGATCGAGCCGGACATCAAACTGCTCAACGCCTATGGCCTGACGGAGACTTCGGACGACACCAACCACGAGGTCCTGGACCGGGTGCCGGAGCGGGTGCTGCTGGGGCGCGCGGTGAACAACGTACGTGTCTACGTGGTGGACGAGCGGCTGTCGCTGGTGCCGCTGGGCGCACCCGGCCTGATCGCGTTCTCCGGTGTCTGCGTGGGCCGGGGGTACGTCAACGATCCGGAACGCACCCGGGAGGCGTACCGCACGGACCCCTACCGGCCCGGTGAGCGGCTGTACCTGGGCGGTGACTGGGGTCGCTGGCACCCGGACGGCAAGCTGGAGTTCCTGGGCCGCCGGGACAACCAGGTGAAGATCCGCGGGTTCCGCATCGAGATCGGGGAGATCGAGAACGCCCTGCTGCGGGTGCCCGGGGTGCGGGACGCGGCGGTGGTGGTCACCGAGCGGGGCGGCGGCGGCAGGCATCTGATCGCCTTCTGCTCGGGCGCGCCCCGGCCGGTGGCGGAGCTGCGCGAGGCGCTCGGCGCGGTGCTGCCCGCCTATATGGTCCCCTCGGCCTTCCACTGGCAGGAGGCCCTGCCGCTGACCGCCAACGGGAAGATCGACCGCAAGGCGCTGACCGCGCTGGCGTCGGCGGCCGCCCCGGCCACCGAGGAGAGCGCGGCGCAGGACGCCCCGCTCGGTCCGGCCGAACGGCGGCTCGCCGGTGCCTGGGCGCGGGTGCTGGGCGTGCCCGCCGAACAGGTGCGCCGCTCGGACCAGTTCTTCGACTCCGGCGGTACCTCGCTGACCGCGGTCAAGCTCAGCATCGCGCTGGAGCGTGCGGTCTCCCTCAAGGACATCACCCGGCACCCGGTCCTCGCCGATCTGGCCGCGCTGCTGGACGGCGCGACCCGGCAGCACGGGGAGCTGCTCCAGCCGCTCGCGGAAGGGGGCGGCGCGGCCGGGGGCGCGCTGGTCTGCTTCCCGTACGCGGGCGGCAACGCGGTCAACTTCCAGCCGATGGCGAGCGCGCTGGCCGACAGCGGACTCACGGTCCTCGCGGTGGATCTGCCCGGGCACGATCTGGCCGCGCACCAGGAGCCGTTCGTCTCCATCGCGCAGGTGGCCGAGCAGGTCGCCGCGGAGATCGTGGCGCGCGGGCTGACCCGGGTGATGCTGTGGGGCCACTCGTCGGGGGCCGCGCCCGCGATCGAGACGGCCCGCCGGCTCACCGAGCGGGGGGTGCGGGTGACCCGGGTGTTCATCGGCGCCCAGCTCCTCGGCACCGCCGACGAACGGGGCTCCGCCGTCACCGAGTTGACGGGGCTCGGGGACGCCGAGATCGCGGCGCGGCTCACCGCGGACAGCGGTTACACCGAGCTGGCGGAGCTGAACGAGGCGCATGCCGAGCACATCGGCGCCGCCTACCGGCACGACTGCGTGGCCGCGCACCGCTATCTGCGCGCGGCCCTCCAGTCCTCGCCGCCCCCCAAGCTGGCCGCGCCGCTCACGGTGGTGGTCGCGGCCGACGACCCGCACACCGCGGGCGCCACCGAGCGCCACCGGGACTGGCTGCTGCTGGCCGACCAGGTGGAGCTGCACGAACTCGCCGACGGCGGCCACTACTTCCCCCGCACCCGGCCGGCCGAGGCGGCGCGGGCCGTGCTGCGGGCCGCCGTACCCCTGGCCACGTCCTGAGTCACGCGGACCCTCCAGACGGGCAACCGAAAGGAAACCGAGATGCCGTTCTCATCCCTGGCAGCGCAGCTCGAGGTGGAGCTGCGGCCGCACAGACCGGCGCTGTTGCGCGTCGACTCCCCGGGCGACGCCCCGAACTGGGCGGGCGAGCACCGCGAGGCGCTGCGCGCGCTGGTGACCGAGCACGGGGCGCTGCTGGTGCGCGGTCTGGGCCTCCGGGACGCGGACCAGGTCGGTGCCGTCTTCGCCCGGATCAGCGGTGAACTGATGCCGGAGCGTGAGGCGTTCGCACCGCGCGAGGTCCTCGCGCCCGGCGTGTACTCCTCCACTCCATGGCCGGCCAATCAGCCGATGTGCATGCACCATGAGCTGAGTTACACGCTGGACGTGCCGTCCCTGATGCTGTTCGCGTGCCTGACCGCGGCCGCGGAGGGCGGGGCGACGGCGGTGGCCGACGCCGAGGAGGTGCTCGACGCGCTGCCCGCCTCGCTGACCGAGCGGTTCGAGCGCGAGGGCTGGCTGCTGACCCGCAGCTACAACGACGAGATCGGGGCCTCGCTGGCCGAGTCCTTCGGTACCGAGGACCGCGCGGAGATCGAGCGCTACTGCCGGGCGCACGCCATCGAGTTCACCTGGCGGCCGGACGGCTCGCTCTACACGGAGCAGCGGCGCAGCGCCCTCGTCCGGCATCCGGTCACCGGCCGGCGCTGCTGGTTCAACCAGATCGCGTTCCTCAACGAGTGGACGCTCTCCCCGGAGGTGCGCGAGTACCTGGTGGACATGTACGGCGAGGACGGGCTGCCGTTCAACACCCGTTACGGGGACGGCACTCCGATCGGCGCGGAGGTGGTCGAACTGCTCAACTCCACCTATGAGGCACACACCCGGCGCGAGCCCTGGCAGGCCGGGGATCTGCTGCTCGTGGACAACATCTCCACCGCGCACAGCCGGGAGCCGTTCGGCGGCGAGCGGCAGGTGCTGGTGGGCATGGCGGAGCCGCACCGGCTCGCCGACGGCCGCCCGACCCCGGAGGCGAGCGAGCGATGACCGATCTGCTGACGACAGCCGCCGAGCGGGCGGCGGGCGGGCCCTCGGTGCCGACGTTCTCGGTGCTCTCCGGGCACCAGGTGCAGCAGGCGCTGACCGGGCGCGAGCGCGAACTGGTGGCGCTGGTGGAGGCCACCTACCGGCTGCACGGCGCCGGGGACTCGGTGAACCCGCCGTCGTACTTCCTGCGCTTCCCGGACCGTCCGAACTCGCGGATCATCGCGCTGCCGGCCTCGATCGGCGGTTCGGTGCACGTGGACGGCCTGAAGTGGATCTCCAGCTTCCCGGACAATGTGCGCTCCGGGCTGCCGCGGGCCTCCGCGGTGCTGATCCTCAACGACCCGGAGACGGGCTATCCGTTCGCCTGTCTGGAGAGCTCCATCATCAGCGCCACCCGGACCGCCGCGTCCGCGGCGCTGGCGGCCGACTGCCTCAGCCGCGGCCGGGGGACCCGGCCCGCGCGGATCGGGTTCTTCGGCACGGGTCTGATCGCCCGGTACATCCACACCTTCCTGGCCGGCACCGGCTGGGAGTTCGACGCGATCGGTGTGCACGACGTGTCCGCCGACAGCGCCGAGGGGTTCCGGGGGTATCTGCGCCAGAGCGGTGCGGGCGGGCAGGTCACCGTGCACGAGCGTGCCGAGGACCTGGTTCGCGACAGCGACCTCGTGGTCTTCGCCACGGTCGCGGGCAAGCCGCATGTGACCGATCCCGCGTGGTTCGACCACAACCCGCTGGTCCTGCATGTGTCCTTGCGGGACCTGGCCCCCGAAGTCCTGCTGGGCGCCGCCAACTTCGTCGACGACGTCGAGCACTGTCTGAAGGCCGACACCTCACCCCATCTGGTCGAACAGCTCACCGGCGACCGCGACTTCCTCAACGGCACGCTCAACGACGTGCTCCAGGGGCGGGCCGCGCCGCCGACCGACCGGCCGGTGATCTTCTCGCCCTTCGGACTCGGTGTCCTCGATCTCGCCGTCGGCAAATTCGTCTACGACGAGGTCTCCCGGGCGGGCAGCCTCCGCCTCATCGACGACTTCTTCCACGACCTGCGCCGGTACGGCTGAGGCCCGTCCTCGGCCCGGCACCAGGAGGTCCGCCGTGCCTGTCATTACCGCTCCCTATGCCTTCAACGAGGGCCATCTCTTCGTCGACCTGAAGTCGATCTGCGGTCAACCCCTCCATCTCAAGTGCGAGGGCTTCAACTTCGCCGGCTCCATCAAGCTGAAGGCCGCGAACGAGATGGTGGAGAGTGCCGAGCGGGACGGACTCCTGACGCCGGAGTCCATCCTTGTCGAGTCCTCCTCCGGGAACCTCGGCGTGGCGCTCAGCATGATCGCCGCCAGCAAGGGCTACCAGTTCCTGTGTGTGACGGACTCCCGTTGCAACCTGTCGACCAGACTGCTGATGGAGGCGCTCGGCAGCGAGGTGCATGTCATCGCCGACCAGGACTCCAACGGCGGATTCCTGGGCACGCGGATCGAGTACGTGCGTCAGCTGTGCGCGTCCGACGAACGGTACGTCTGGCTCAGCCAGTACACCAACGCGGGCAACTGGCGGGCGCACTACCGCACCACCGCCCCGGAGATCGCCCAGCAGTTCCCGGACCTGGACGTGGTGTTCATCGGGGCCGGCACCACCGGCACCCTGATGGGCTGCGCCCGCTGGTTCCGGCAGTGGCACCGGCCGGTGCGGATCGTCGCCGTGGACAGCGTGGGCTCGGTGGCCTTCGGCGGCGAGCCGGGCCGCCGGATGATCCCGGGCCTGGGCATGAGCATGCGCCCCCCGCTGCTGGACGAGTCCGTCGTGGACGAGGTGATCCGGGTGGAGGAGGCGGACACCATCCGCATGTGCCACCGGATGGCCCGCCGCGGCTTCCTGTTCGGCGGTTCCACCGGGACCGTCGTCAGCGGGGCCACCGACTGGCTCGCCCGCAACGACGCCCGCGGACTGTCCGCGGTCGCCATCGCGCCCGACATGGGCGAGCGCTACCTCGACACCGTCTACCAGACCAACTGGCTCCAGGACCTGTACGGCGATCACGTCCTGTCGGCGGAGGGGCTGGGCACCGTGACGGAGGAGGTCGAGACCGCGACCCGGACGTCGGAGCAGAGGCGCCGCCCCTAGCGCCTCGACCGGGGAAGGGCGCCTGACCGGGGATGTTGCCCGGAAGGCGCCCTTCGGCGTGCCCGGGAGGGCAGCGCGCCGGTGCGACGGAGGGCACTTTCACGCCGTACCGAAGGGCACCCCCGCCCGGTACCGGAGGGCATCTCCGTGGGGGCGTGCGGGCACCCGCGCGCCCCCTCTCACCACCGTCCCCCACACGAACGGTAGGGAATAGGCCATTCCGTCCGGACCACGCCACGCCCCAGGCCCCGGTCCCGCTTCCGTACGGCCTTGAATTGCCTGGCCATCCGCACTGACCTGCACATTTCCTGCACAGTCAGGCCCGGTATCGGTTTTCGGACGGAGTGAAAGTCGCCCCTTCCCACACAGGCCACACCAGGCGAACTATTTTCAGAAAAGCCACCTCACTGTGTGACGTTCGCGAGTACACCGCTCACGTTCAGGACCTCGTGGCACTGCTGTGCCTGCCGGCCGGTGGCCGGTGTGCCCGGCTTCGCGCAGGTCACGTTCGCGGTGACGGTGGCGTTTGCGGGGATCTCGATGGGGGTGACCCAGTGGTAGTCCTGGTTGCGGAAGGTCTCCAGCGCGATCGTGGTGATCTTCCGGTCCCCGAAGCTGATCGTCATGACCCCCTCGTCACCCTGGAAGTTGGCGACCACGATGTCGGTCACGCCGAACACCTTGCCCTGCGGCACCGTGTAGCTGCCCGTCTTGGCCTGGCCGCCGGACGTCTGTACGTCGATGGTGGCCGAACTCTGCTCGCCGCCGCCCGAGGTGCCCGTGCCGCCGGGGCCGCCGCCCGCGGGCACGCCCGGACCGGAGCCGCCCTGTTCCTTGCCCGTGCCGTCACCGGTCCCCGTTCCGGTGCCGGTGCCGTTGCCGGTCCCCGGCGACTGTCCGTTCTTGCCGCCGCCGGGGGTCGGCCGCGGCTGGACCACCTCGTCGGCGGCCTGCCGGGCCGCGCTGCGCACCGCCGGGCGCACCAGCGCGAACCAGGCGAGCAGCAGGGCGAGGATGGCCGCGAGGAGGGCCAGCAGCCACTTCGGGAAGATGGGGATCTGGACGAACTCGGCCTCCAGCGGGGGCCGCACATACGTCGCGGGGCGGGCGCTCGCCTCGGCCTGCGCCTCGGCCGCGCCGTCCGCGGTGTGCACCGTGAACGGCCATACGGCGGGCTTGCCGAACCACACCGGCTTGCCGATGCGCACCCGCAGCCGGGTCTCCGCCGACTCGCCGGGCTCCAGCGCAAAATCGGCCGGGACGAACCCGAACCGCAGTTCCTCCCCGGCCTGTTCGGGCCGGAAGGAGATCCGCGTCGGGGTGTTGCCCTCGTTGCGCACCGCCAGCCGGTAGCGGCCGCGCAGCCAGCCGCGCCGGCGCCGCGGGAGGATCTCGGTCCGCAGCTCGTGGAACTCCTCGATGTGCACCGTGGTCTCGGGCACGGTGACCGACTCGGGGTGCTCGGCCGGCAACACCCGTACGCCCAGCGGCACATCGCCGGCCCGGACCTCGGGCGAGCGGGGCGGGGCGAGCGTGATGGTCACCGTCTCGGAGGTGCCGGGGTAGAGCGAGATACGCGCGGGTTCCACGGTCGCCCAGGGCGCGCAGTCGCCCACCACCTCCAGCGTGTACGCCTCGACGATGTCGCTGTCGTTGCGCACGGTCAGGCTGGTGGTGGCGGTGCCGCCCGGGGTCACCGAGGCGCCCGGGATGTCGAGGCCGGGGGCGCCGGGTCCGGAAGAGGCTGCAGATGGCGTCACGCCACGACGGTAGAGCCATACCCGAACCACCACGAGAGATACGGGGGCAACTTCCGGGCAGTCGACGTGCCCGCAGCGGCCAAGGTCAACTCCATCGAGCGGGAGGCGAGCTGACACGCCGAAGGCGTCGTGTGCTCCATCCCACCGCCCCGGACGCCACCGCCGTCGCCCGGGTCGCGTCCTGAAGAACGCCACCATGTCCGGCCTTGCGAAAGAAAGTACCTTCATGATCGTCCAGATGCCCGGCGGGACCCTGCCCGCCTCCGTGAGCCGCCCGGACCGGGTGACCGTGGCCGTCTACGCCCAGGATCTCGTCCTGCACATCGGCATCGTCCAACAGCTGCGCCAGCGACCGGAGTTGGAGTTGGTGTCCGACGGGGAGGCGGACGGTGCGCAGATCTCGCTCGTGGTCGTCGACACCGTGGACGACGAGGTGACGGCCCTGCTGCAACGGCTCCAGCGCAACACCGCCACCCGCACCGGACTGGTGGTGGGCACCTTCGAATCGGCGGCGCTGCAACGGGTGATCGAGTCCGGGGTGGGCGCGGTGCTGCGGCGCTCCGAGGCGGACCAGGACCGGCTGCTGCACCTGGTGCTGGCGCTGGCCAAGGGCGAGGGCGTGCTGCCCGGCGATCTGCTCGGCAAGCTGCTCAGCCATGTCGGCAGCCTCCAGCGCTCGGCGCTCGACCCGCGCGGCCTCTCGCTGTCCACGCTGACCGCGCGCGAGGCGGACATGCTGCGCCTGGTGGCGGAGGGGCTGGACACCTCGGAGATCGCGGAGAAGACGTCGTACTCCGAACGGACCGTCAAGAACGTGCTGCACGAGGTGACCACGCGGCTCCAACTGCGCAACCGGGCGCACGCGGTGGGGTACGCGCTGCGCAACGGGCTGATCTGACGGCGGCTCGGCGCGAACCGGCCCTACGGCTGTCCGGGCACCCGGGGACTGCCCGAAAGCGCAACGGGGCCTTCCCCCGGGAGGGTCCCCGCCGCCCTGCCGCCGGGCGCGCCCATGGCGCACAGTGGCGGGGCGCACCCATGTGTACCGAGACTGCGAGGTGGACCGTGAACGGCACCGCTGGCCCCGGCGGGCAGCGCCGACTGGGGAGATTCGGCGCCTCGTTGGTGCTGCTGATCCCGTTGTTCGCGGTGACCGCGGCCTCGGGACCGAGCGGCGCGGACCCCGTCCGGCCGACGGCCGCCACCGCGCCCGCGCGGGTGGCGTTCGCGGGCACCGACCATCGCAGCCTGGGCCGGGTGGCGGGCACCGACAGCAGCGATCCGCTGTTCGGCGCGGGCCCGGCGCACTACGACGTGCAGCCGGCGGCGCTCGGCGACACGATGGTGTTCGCGAGCCGCCGTGACGACAAGCGCCCGCAGATCTATCTGCGCGCGGCGGACGGCTCGGTGCGCAAGCTGACCAGCGGCCGGGACGCGGCGCATCCCCGGCTGACCCCGGACGGCGGTTCGGTGGTGTTCGACTCGGCGGAGCCGGGCGGCCCGGACGGCAAGAAGCAGCGCGATCTGTGGCTGGTGCGCACCGACGGCACCGGTCTGACCCGGCTGACCGACACGCCGTACGACGAGCAGAGCCCGACGGTGTCGGCGGACGGGCAGCGGCTGGCCTACAGCGCGAACCCGGACGCGGCCGCCGGGGCGCAGATCTATGCGCGTCCGCTGGCCGGGGGCACCGCGACCGCGCTCACCGGGACGCTCGGCGGCACGGCGACCGAGCCGGTGTTCAACCCGGTGAACGACGACGCGCACCGGAATCTGCTCGCGTACACCTACACCGCCGACTCCAAGACCGGGCCCCGGCTGCGGGAGCTGGGCCGCCCGGACGGCGACCAGCCGCTGCTCGCGGGCACCGCGGCCCAGTGGGCGACGCATGGCGCGGCCTGGATGCCCGACGGGAACGGCGTGCTGTTCCTCAGCACCAACCACACCTGCTCCTGCGAGGGTGACTGGAACCATGTGTGGCGGGCCCCGCAGGACCCCGCCACGCACCCGGACCCGGATCTGGTGCTCAGCGAGAACCGCGATGTCTCCTCGGTGACCTGGGTCGGCCCCGCGGACGGCGGCTACCCGGTGGTGGACCGGCTCTCGGAGCCCGCACCGGCGGTGAAGGGCGTGGACGCGACGCCCGACCAGCGGGTTGCCACCTTGCAGGACGTGCGGATGGACGGCTCCGACCCGCGCGATCTCGGGGTGCCGGTGCTCCAGGAGGACCCGGCGGCCGGCACCAACACCGATCCGACGAAGGACCCGTTGTTCCAGCCGGCGGCTGGGTACGACCCGTGGACCGAGCGGCAGAACTACACGCCGGACGGCCGGGGGATCGTGGTGACCCGGTTCGAGGACGCCCCGAGCGGCCAGGGACGGATCGAGCGGATCTGGACGACGGACGCCGACGGGCAGAACCCGCGGGTGATGCCGCTGGCGGGGCGGGGGCCGCAGGACTGGGACACCGACCCGACGTTCTCGCCGGACGGCAAGTACCTGGCGTTCACCCGGACTTCGCCGGGCGGGGTCGGCTCCGCGTCGGGTCCCGGCCGGATCCTGATCGCCGACGCCACCACGGGCGCGATCGTGCACGAGGTGGTCCCGCCGGCCGGACAGCAGAACGGCAGCGACGCCCAGCCCACCTGGTCGCCGGACGGCACCCTGCTCGCCTTCACCCGCAACGCGGTGATCGACGGACACGGCGGCAACAAGCACATCTGGACCGTGCCGATCAACGACCTGAACCAGCAGAAGGACCTCAGCGCGGCGAACTGCCCCGGCGACTGCTCGGTCATCGACGACAGCCCCGCCTTCTCCCCCGACGGCCGCTCGATCGCCTTCAACCGCAAGAACGGCGGCGGTCTCGTCGACGAGCGCAACGGCCTGCTGCTGACCTCCGTGTCCGGCGACAGCTGCCAGGTGCTGCTGCCCGAGGCCGCGCGGGGCACCGCGGACGGCTGCCGTCAGCAGCTGCCCGACACCACGGTCACCGGACCGCACCAGCCGCGCGACGCGGCCTGGACGGCGGACGGCTCCCAGATCGTGTTCAGCGCGCGCGAAGACGCTCCGGTCAACTGCCCGGAGAACCTCTATGTGTTGACCGTCTCGACCGGCCATGTCTCCCAGCTCACCACCGAGTTGCCGGGGCGGCAGAAGGAGCCCAGCGTCGAGCAGTCGGTGGACCTCGCGGTGCACGCCCCGGGCACGACACCGCCGGTGACCGTCGGCAAGTCCGCGGATCTGACGGTGGACGTCGTCAACAACGGCCCGGCCGCCTCGCCCGGCACCCGGCTGACCATGGCCCCGCCGGCCGGGGTGACCGTCACCAAGGTCACCTATCCGGGCGGCACCTGTGACGCGGCCACGCTCCAGTGCGACCTCGGGGTGGTGCCACCCGGTACGACGGTCCCGGTCACCGTGACCGTCACCGGGAACGTGACCGGTGACCAGCCGATCGACTGGTCGGTCACCGGCAGCGTCGTCGACCCGCAGCCCGGGGACAACGCCGCCAGGACCGTGGTGCCGGTGCAGCCGCCCGCGCCGCCGACCCCGCCCCCCTCGCCCACGCCGACCCCCACACCCACGCCCACGCATACGCCCACCCCGCCGCCGCCCCCGCCCGCGCCGCCCGCGCCGCCCGCGCCCAAGGCGGGCCCCGGGGTCACCGTGACCGCCCAGCCCGACCCGGGCTATGTCGGCGGCCGGGTCGTGGTGACGTACACCGTGCGCAACGGCCGCAACGCGCTGGCCACCGGGCTGCGGCTGCGGATCACGCTGCCCGCCGGGATCCCGAACGGCGGTCCGCCGCCGGGCTGCGACAGCTCCTGGCTGTGCGCGCTGCCGGATCTGGCGCCGGGCTCCAGCACCGTCGTACGGGTGGTGCTCGCCCCCGACCACGCGCTGACCGGCCGGGCCACCGGCGTGCTGACCACCACCGGCACGGATGCCGACCTCCGGGACAACAAGGCCAGTACGAAGCTGCGGATCCTCCAGCCGAAGATCATCGCGGTGCCGCCGATCGGCAAGCCCGGCTTCGTCACCTCGGTGCGCGGCAAGGACTTCCCGCCGGGCGCCCCGGTGCGCTTCACCTGGAAGCCGGGGATCACGGCGGCCGCCGCGCCGACCGTGCCCAAGCCGGACGGCACCTTCATCGGCCAGCTGCTGATCCTCACCAAGGACCAGACCGGACCGCGCACCATCACCGCGCGGGGCCCCGGCTTCTCCCCGGTGAAGACGGACTTCCTGGTGGTGACGGGCAGTGTGCAGCCGCCGGACGAGGTGACCCGCCGATGATCCACGAGGTCGACGAGGCGCTGCGCGCGCTGCTCGCCGGGTCCGGACTCGAGGCGTCCGGTGTCGAGGTGGTCTTCGACGCCCCGACCCGGGAGTGGGCGGCCCGCCGCAACGCGCCCACGGTGTGTGTTTTCCTGTACCACATCCAGGAGGACGCCACCCGGCGCGGCAGCGGCGCCGGTGAGGTGCACGACGCCGAGGGCTATGTGGTGGCGCGGCGCACCCCGCCCCGCTGGTTCGACCTGACGTATCTGGTCACGGCGTGGGCGAGCCGCCCGCAGGACGAACACCGGCTGCTCTCCCAGGTGCTGGGCACGCTGGTGAGCACGGACGCGCTGCCGGAGGAGATGCTCACCGGCTCGCTCGCCGAGCTGGGCCTGACGGTCTCCCTGGACACCGCGGGGGGCGGGATCGACGCGCCGTCCGCCTCCGATGTGTGGTCGGCGCTGGACGGCGAGCTGAAGCCGTCGCTCGGGGTCCGGGTGCGCGCGCCGCTCGCCGCCGTGGCGCGCCCGGCCGCGCCGCCGGTGACCGAGGGTCTGCTGGTGCGCACGGGCGGGCTCGGATCCGACGGGGAACCCGCGCCGGGACGGCGGCTGCGGTACGAGGAGGTGGGCGACCCCGGTGCGGAGGGCTTCGCCGGCCCCCGGGAGCGGCCCGCGGTCCCGGCCCGGCGCCGTCGGGGGAGGCAGGCCTGATGTACGCCACCGAGGCCGAGGTGGACGTCCTGTGGGCGCGGCTGCGGCTGATCGAGGAGCGGGTGCGGCACGCGGTGGCCGCGCGGCGCGCCGTCGACCCTGATCCCGACGACCCGTACCGGGGCCAGTATCTGACCCCGGAGGCGGTGGAGCGGATCCTGGCGGGGCGGGGCGGCCTCGGGCTGCCCGACCACGAGCCGCCACCCGTGCCCCCGACGTCCGAACTCGGTCTGCTGGCCGAGCGGTTCGGGCTCTCGCCACTGGACACGGATCTGCTCCTGGTCGCCCTGGCCCCGGACCTGGACCCCCGGTTCGAGCGGCTGTACGGCTATCTCAACGACGATCTGACGCGCCGTCGGCCGACGGTCGCCCTCGCCCTTGAGCTGTGCGGACTGCCCGCCGCGTCGGCGGCCCGCTTCCGGCTCTCCCCCGGGGCGCCGCTGATCGCGGGCGGTCTGATCGAGGTCACCGAGCCCGAACGGCCGCCGCTGTCCCGCGTGTTGGCGGTACCGGACCGGGTGAGCGCGCATCTGCTGGGCGGCACCGAGCCGGACGCGCGGCTGGCCGGGCTGCTCGGCGAGGCCGACGCCGATCCGACGGCCGAGCCCGCCGACGTGGCGCGGGCCGGT
>NZ_JBMJCT010000038.1:0-38820 GCF_049222185.1 Streptomyces sp. LaBMicrA B280
GTACCGTGCGCGAACTGCTGCGGCGCGGCGGCGAACCGGCCCGGCTGCGCCGGCACGCGCGCGTCGACCGGCCGCGCCGGGTGGTGCTGCTGGTGGACGTGAGCGGTTCGATGGCGCCGTACGCGGACGCGCTGCTGCGCTTCGCCCACGCGGCGGCGCGGGGCGGCCGTACGGAGGTCTTCACGGTCGGCACGCGGCTGACCCGGGTGACCCGCGAACTGTCCCATCGTGACCCGGACCTGGTGATGGCGGCGGTCGCGGCGGCGGTGCCGGACTGGCGGGGCGGCACCCGGCTGGGCGAGCTGCTGCGCGAGTTCCTGAACCGCTGGGGGCAGCGGGGCATGGCGCGCGGCGCGGTCGTGGTGCTGCTCTCCGACGGCTGGGAGCGCGACGATCCCGCGCTGCTCGGCGCCCAGATGCGCCGACTGCACGCGCTGGCGCACCGGGTGGTCTGGGCCAACCCCCGTAAGGCGCGGCCGGGTTACGCGCCGACGGCTGCGGGGATGGCGGCGGCGCTGCCGAGCGTGGACGCGTTCGTGGAGGGGCACAGCCTGGCGGCGCTGGAACGGCTCGCGGCGGTGGTGCGCGGGACGGACAGCGGTGGGGTGCCGGGGGCGGGGGCGGTGCCGGGGGCGGGGGCCGAGCGGTGAACCCCGGTCCCTTGCTCCCCCGATCCCCCGGCCCCTTGGCCCCTTGGCCCCCGGCCCCTTGGCCCCGAGGAGCCTTCGAGGGCCGTCCCGCTACTCCGGGTCGCCCGCCACCCGTGCGTGCAGATGCTGGTCGTGCCAGCCGTCGGCGTGCAGCAGGGCTTCGCGCATCGTGCCCTCGAAGGTGAAGCCGGCCTTCTCGGCGACCCGGCAGGAGGCGGGGTTGGCGGTGGAGTGGCACAGGCGGAGGCGGTGCAGGCCCAGCTCGTCGAGGGACCAGCGGGTGAGGCGCCGGGTCGCGGTGACGGCGAGCCCTGCGCCGCGCGCCTCGGGCAGCAGCCAGTAGACGAGTTCCGCGGCGCCGCCCGCGAGGTCGATGTCATTGAGCCCGATCAGTCCGATCGCGGCGCCGCCGGTCCTGGCGACGGCCCAGACGGCACCGGTCTCGCCCCGCCACCGCTCGTGCATCCGCTCGATCCGGCGCCAGGCGTCGGCGTGGTCGGCGACGGTGAACAGGTTCCACCGCCCGATCGCCGGATCCCGCGCGGCGGCCAGCAGCGCGTCGGCGTCGTCCGGGCTCCAGGGCCGCAGCTCGGCACCCGCCGCGAGGTCGAGCACGGGCTGCCCGCCGTCGGCCATGCGGCCCGTGGGTACGACGTCGGGTACGCCTGCGCTGGAGATCATCCGGTGATGATCGCACGCCGTACTACCGCTGGGGCAGCCGGTGCAGGGTCACCTCGGCGAGCGCCCCGCCCTCGATCTCGGCCGTCATGTAGGTGCGGAACGGCTGGCGGCGGCGGTCGGTCGGCGAGCCGGGGTTGAGCAGCCGGAGCCCGCCGGGGGCCGTGCTGTCCCAGGGGATGTGGCTGTGCCCGAACACCAGCACGTCCAGGTCGGGGAAGCGGGCGGCGCAGCGGGCCTCGCGGCCCCGTGCGGCTCCGGTCTCGTGCACCGCCGCGAAGCGCAGGCCGTCGAGTTCGGCGTACGCCACCTCGGGCAGCCGGGCGCGCAGTTCGGGCCCGTCGTTGTTGCCGTACACCCCGATCAGCCGGCGGCTGCGGCTCTCCAGCAGGTCGAGCGTGGCGGTGTCCACCCAGTCCCCGGCGTGGAACACGACGTCCGCGCGCGGGAGTTCGTCCAGCAGCCCCTCCGGGAGCCGCTTGGCGCGCCGGGGCAGATGCGTGTCGGACATCAGCAGGAGTCGCACGGCTTCAGCATGCCCCCTTCGCCGACCGCCTCAGCCGCCGTGCACCCGCGAGGGCGGCACACGCGGCCGCTCCCGCGCCGACGGCCGTGGTGGCGGGGTGCCGCAGCAGGGCCTCCTGCCAGGAGTCGGCGTGCGCGCGGTCGTCGAACGCGCCATGGGCGCCCCGGTCCGCCCCGGGGTCTTGGTCGATCGGCGTGAAGAGGTTGTCCTCGCCGGTGGGCGGAACACCGGTCGTCTGCTGGGCGTCGTAGCCGGTGCGGGCCAGGTAGCGGTCGAGGAGGGCGGGGAAGAGCCGGTTCGCCCAGATGGTGGCCACCGTCGAGGCGCCCACGTAGTACTGCTTGCGGCGGGGATGGTCGGCCGCGTACACGACACCGCGCGCGGCTACCTCCGGCTGGTAGATCGGCGGGACCGGCATGGGGTGGTGGTCCAGGCGGTTGCGGACCCAGCCGAACTGCGGGGTGTTGACGGCGGGCATCTGGGCGACGGTGATGTGCACCCGGCTGCCCCGGTGCAGGAGTTCGGTGCGCAGGGACGAGGTGAAGCCGTTGACGGCGTGCTTGGCGCCGCAGTACGCGGACTGCAGCGGGATCGAGCGTTCGCCGAGCGCGGAGCCGACCTGCACGATAGTGCCGCGGTCGCGCGGCAGCATCCGGGCGAGGGCGGCGCGAGTGCCGTTGACGAAGCCCAGATAGGTCACGTCGGTGACGCGCCGGTACTCCTCCGGGGTGATCCGGTCGAAGGGCGCGAACACGGAGGCGAAGGCGCAGTTGATCCAGACGTCGATCGGGCCGAACCCCCGCTCGGCGGCGGCCGCGACGGCCTCCGCCTGTGCCGGGTCGGCCATGTCGGCGGGCCGCACGAGGGGGCGGCCGCCGAGCGCCGCGATCTCGTCGGCGACCGCTTCGAGGCCGCTCTCGCCCCGCGCGACCAGGACGACGTCGGCCCCGCGCCGGCCGTAGCGGCGCGCGGTGGCGCGACCGATCCCGGCACTCGCACCGGTGATGACGACGGTCGTGGGCATGGCGCTCGACTTCCTTTCCTGATGGTTGAGTTCACCGCACCCGGTACGGCTGCGCACGCTCCTCGGCGAGGGCGGCGGCGCGCAGCCAGCCGGTGATGCCGCCGCAGCGGGTGGCATCGGCCTGGAGGCAGTCGTCGGCTCCGGCGTCGATCAGCTGCGCGAAGTACGGGAGCGGGTAGCCGTATTCACCGGCGGTGTCGTCCGTCGGGAGCCGGTGGCGCAGGTCGGCGAGGGTGGCGAGGTGGTCGCAGGAGACGGGTTCCTCGAACCAGGTGACACCCGCGTCGGCGAGGGAGCCCGCGAGGCGGCGGCCCTGGCCGCCGGTGTAGGCGCCGCTGGCGTCGACGTACAGCTCCGCGCCGTCGCCGGCGGTCACCCGGGCCCGGTCGACGCGTTCGAGGTCGCGTCCGGTACGGCGGCCCCAGGACTCCCCGATCTTGATCTTCACTCGGGGGATGCCCGACTCAGGTGTCCAGTGGCGGAGTTGGCGGTCCTGTCGCTCGGCGTCGTAGGTCGTGAAGCCGCCGCTGCCGTACACCGGTACCTGCCCGTACGCGACGCCGGGCTGCCGGGCGTGGCCGTCCGGGCGATCTCCGCCGTCGGCATCGCTCTGTGGGACCTCAAGCCCCGCCTCCTCGGCCTGCCCCTCGTCCAGTTGCTCGGCGCCGCCCGCGACGGGGGTGTCGGTGGGCAGGGTGTGGACGGCGGTGTCCAGCGCGTCGATGGGCGGCAGGTCGCTCATGCGGGGCTCCTCAGGCGCGGCGCCGCAGCAGGCGCAGGGCGAGTGCGGCGCCCACGGGGAGGGCGGCGGTCGTCGCCCAGCGGGCCGTGCGGGACGGCGGGGACGGGCGGTCGGCCAGTCGCTCGGGGTGGTCGCTCGGCAGGTTGCCGTCGAGGGCGGACGCCAGGGCCTCGGCGAGGTGCAGCGCGCGGCGGCCGGTGCCGCCCTGCTCGATCTGGGTGCGGCAGCTGAAGCCGTCGGCGAGGACCAGGCTGTCGGGCGCGGCGCCCCGTACGGCGGGCAGCACGCCCTGTTCGGCGACGGCCATGGAGACCTCGTGGTGGCCGCGTTCAAAGCCGAAGTTCCCGGCGAGTCCGCAGCAGCCCTCGTCGAGGACGTCGGCGTCGAGGTGGGCCCGCCGCATCAGCGCGCGGTCGGCGTCGTCCTTCAGGACGGCGTGCTGATGGCAGTGGGTCTGTACGAGGGCCCGGCGGGCGAGTGCGGGCGGCCGCCAGTCGTGCGGGGCGTGGTGGACGAGTTGTTCGGCGAAGGTGCGCACCTGCCCGGCGAGACGCCGGACGTCCTGGTCGTCGGGGAGCAGTTCGGGGGCGTCGCAGCGGAGGGCGGCGGTGCAGGAGGGCTCGAGCCCGATCACCGGGGTGCCGGCCTCCAGGTAGGGCCCGAGCACATCGAGCGTGAGGCGCAACACCCGCTCTGCGGCGCCGAGTTGGCCGGTGGAGATCCAGGTCAGGCCGCAGCACACCGGCCGGGTGGGGACGGCGACCCGGAATCCGGCGTCCTCCAGGACCCGGACGGCCGAGCGTCCGATCGCGGGGTGGAAGTAGGTGGTGAAGGTGTCCGGCCACAGCAGGACGGTGCGCGGGTCGGCCGGGTCCGGCGGCTGGTCGGCGCGGGCGCGCCACCACTGCACGAAGGACTCCTCGGCGAACACCGGGGCCGCGCGGGAGCCGTCCACCCCGGCCAGCAGCTTGCCCGCGCGGGCCAGACCGGGCGCGTGCAGCGCGGAGTTGACCAGGGACGGCGCGAGCCGGGACAGCCGGGCCCAGAGCGGGAGCCGGCCGAGGGCGTAGTGCGCGGCGGGCCGGGGGCGGCCCTCGTAGTGGTGGGAGAGGAACTCCGCCTTGAGGGTGGCCATGTCGACGCCGGTCGGGCAGTCGGACGTGCAGCCCTTGCAGGCGAGGCACAGATCGAGGGCGTCGCGTACGGCGGTGGAGCGCCAGCCGTCCTGGATCGCGGAGTCGGCGTGCCCGTTCAGCATCTCGAACAGCAGCCGGGCCCGGCCGCGCGTGGAGTGCTCCTCCTCCCGAGTGGCCCGGTACGAGGGGCACATGACCCCGCCGGAGTGGCTGCGGCAGTTGCCGATGCCGACGCAGCGCAGCACCGCGCGGGTGAAGGAGCGCTCGTCGTCGGGGAAGCCGAAGCGGGTCCGGGGGGTGTCGGGCCGCCAGTCCGCGCCGAGGCGCAACTGCCCGTCGACGGGGTGGGGTCGCACGATCTTCCCGGGATTCATCCGGTCGTCCGGGTCAAAGAGATCCTTCAACTCGCCGAAGGCGCCGACCAGTCGCTCGCCGAACATCCGGGTGAGCAGTTCGCCGCGGGCCTGCCCGTCGCCGTGTTCGCCGGAGAGCGAGCCGCCGTAGGAGGTCACGAGGTCGGCGGCGCGTTCCAGGAAGCGGCGGAAGTCCGCGACGCCCGCGGCGGTCCTGAGGCCGAAGGGGATGCGGGTGTGCACACAGCCCTGCCCGAAGTGGCCGTACACCGAGGGGTGGTCGTAGTCGAACTCCTCGAACAGCCGCTTGAGGTCGCGCAGATAGTCGCCGAGGTGCTCGGGCGGTACGGCGGAGTCCTCCCAGCCCTCCCAGGTCTCGCGGTCGTCCGGCGGGCGCGCGGTGACGCCGAGCCCGGCCTCGCGGGCCCTGAGCATCTTCTGCTCGCGCTCGGGGTCGTCGGAGAAGGCGACGCCGGGGCTCTTCCCGTCGCGGCCGACGGCGCGCAGCAGGGCGTGTGCCTGCCCGTCGACGTCCTCCTGACTGTGGCCGCTGTACTGCACCATCAGCCAACTGTCGCCCTCGGGAAGGATGTCGAGGGAGTCGAGGTAGGCGCCCTCCTCGCGCATCAGCTGGGCCATGCGCCCATCCAGGGCCTCCAGCTGGGTGGGTGAGCAGTGCTCCAGGAGGCGGGGGACGTCGTCGGCGGCGGCGCAGATGTCGTCGTAGCCGAGGACGAGCAGCGACTGGTACGGCGGGACGGGCACCAGGTCGAGTTCGGCGCGCAGTACGGTGACGAGGGTGCCCTCGCTGCCGACGAGCGCCTTGGCCACGTCGAAGCCGTTCTCGGGCAGCAGGGAGTCGAGGTTGTAGCCGGAGACGCGGCGCGGGATCTTCGGGTAGCCGCGGCGGATGTCGGCCAGGTGGTCGGTGGCGATGCGGTCGAGGCCGGTGTACAGCTCGGCGAGCCGGCCGCCGCCCGCGATGATCCGGGCCCGTTCGGCGGGCGGGGTGGGGCCGACCCAGGCGCGCTGCCCGTCATAGGTGAGGATCTCCAGGCGCCGGACGTTGTCGGCGGTCTTGCCGTACGCCTGGGCGGAGGCGCCGCAGGAGTTGTTGCCGATCATGCCGCCGAGCGCGCAGTGGCTGTGGGTGGACGGCTTGGGGCCGAACTGGAGTTGGTGGCGGGCGAGTCGGGCGTTGAGTTCGTCGAGGACGATGCCGGGCTCCACCACGCAGGTGCGCCGCTCGGGGTCCACGGTGATCAGACCGGTGCAGTACTTGCTCCAGTCGATCACCACGGCGGTGTTGGTGGACTGTCCGGCCAGGCTGGTGCCGCCGCCCCGGGACAGGACGGGGGCGGCGAAGCGCGCGCACACCGAGACCGCGCGGGCGCCCGCCTCGACCGTGCGGGGGACGACGACGCCGAGGGGCACCTGCCGGTAGTTGGAGCCGTCGGTGGCGTAGGCGCCGCGGCTGCCCGCGTCGAAGCGGACCTCGCCGTCCACCTCGGCACGCAGGGCGGCGATCAGTGCGGCGCGGTCGGCCGGGCCGCCGGTGCCGCTCCTGTCCCCAGGGGTCATCCGTGCTCCTCGCGTCCGCCGGACCGTCTTCTCCGGTTTCTCCGGCCGCCTTTCCGGGGGGCTCCCGGGCCGTCCGACGAGTACCCGAGACTTCTTCAGGCAAAGCTGAACAGTTTCGGCTGGACAGCCCAGCCTGACGGACCTAGGGTGACCGGCGTGGAAGACATCTCCGACGCGGCGGTCCGGGCGGCACGCGACCTGCGGGTGGCGTTCAGCCGGCTGCGGCGCCGCATCCGCGAGGTCGCCCAGGACGCGGACCTGACTCCGTCGCAGGAGTCGGCGCTGACCCTGGTCGGCAAGCACGGCGCGGCCACCGCGAGCGCGCTGGCCGCCGCCGAGGGGGTGCGCCCGCAGTCCATGGCCACCACGCTGGCCGGGCTGGAGCAGCACGGTCTGATCCGCCGCGCCCCCGACCCGGACGACGGCCGCCGCCAGCTGGTCACCCTGACCGACGCCGGCCGGGCCCGTATCGAGGGCAACAAGCAGGTGCGCGAGGAGTGGCTGGCGCGCGCCTTCCAGGACCGGTACAGCGACGAGGAGCGGCAGACGATCCTCACGGCACTGGAGCTGATGCAGCGGCTGTCGCGGCCGTAGCCGCCGGACGAACACGCGAAACCCCGCAGGACCCTGAACGACCCCGGAAACAACCCCTCGAAAGGCCTGACCGACTCATGTCGCTCACCACGCTCGACCCCCGTACCGCCCTCGTCGTGATCGACCTCCAGCACGGCATCGTGGGCTCCCCCACGCAGCCGCACTCGGGCGCCGACGTGCTGTCCCGCTCGGTGGAGCTGGCCGAGGCGTTCCGCGCCCGGAACCTGCCCGTCGCCCTGGTCCGGGTCTCCTTCGCCGCCGACTTCTCCGACGTCATGCCCGGCCGCACCGAGCAGCAGGGCGGCGGCGCGGCGTTCCCGGAGGGCTGGGACGTCATCGTCGACGAACTGACCGGCCACCCGGGCGACATCCAGGTCACCAAGCACAACTGGAGCGCCCTGTTCGGCACCGACCTGGACGTGCAGCTGCGCCGCCGCGGTGTCACCCAGATCGTGCTGACCGGCATCGCCACCAGCATCGGCGTCGAGTCCACCGCGCGTGACGCCTACGCCATGGGCTACCACGTCACCCTGGCCACCGACGCGATGGCCGACCGCGACGCCGCGACGCACGCCCACAGCGTCGAGAAGATCTTCCCGCGGCTGGGCGAGACCGGCACGACGGCGGAGGTCCTGGAGCTGCTGGCGAAGACGCACGGCTGAACCCCGTCTCCGGTGACGCGTGGCTGAACCCCGCGGCCGGACACCGCGGCGGCCCGGTTCCCTCGTTCGCGCGAGGGGCCGGGCCGGTGCGGTGTCCGGGGCCGCGGGTGTGCCGTGCGCTCAGTCCTCGCCGCGCACGATGGTGTCCTCGGGGCCGTTTCCCTGCCGCCAGTCCCCGGTGCGGTCCGGGACGGCGGGCACACAGGTGCGCACCCCCAGCTCCGGCCGGTCCCGGCGGCTGTGCGCCTGCGCCCACCCCGTCTCGGTCCGCGGTATGTCCGGCTTCTCGGTCGGCTGCGCGATCACGTCGTGTCATCCACCCTCTGCGTACGGCGGCCCCGGACCCGCGTCACGGCCCCGGGGACCTCGCCTGGACTGTCCGCTGCGGGTATCCGCCCGGCCCGCCCCGTAAACGGGGGCCGGGCGGCCGGGGACGCTCAGGTACGGCCGCCGCCCCCGCCGCCGAAGGATCCGCTGGACCCCGGTGACCAGCGCGGACGCCGCTGGTCGTCGGCGCGCCGGGAGCGGATGTTGTCGACCTGGTGCGGGGTGAGCCGCTCACTCTCGCCGCCGGCCCTCGGCACATCGCGGGGCTCGCGCATCTCGCTGGCCTCGCGGACCGGGCCCGTCGGCGGCAGCTTGGGCTGCTCCTGCGGGCTCGGTGGGACGGGCTCGCGCTGACGCACCTTGAAGCCCAGCCGGACCGCCCAGACCAGTCCGCCGACCAGGACGACCCCGGCGACCAGGATGAGGACGTAGCCGAAGACCTGCCTGCTGGTGGCCGCTTCGTACATGGCAGTGTTCATGGACGCCGGGTACCCGGGGCGCGGCGACGAATACCCGCTCGCACGTGGGCCTTTCCCCGGCCACCCATCGGCCCGGCCACCCGTCAGCCCGGTCACCCGTCAGCCCGGTCACCCGTCAGCCCGTGGGCGGCCTCTCCCCCGGCGCCGCGGCGGCGCGCTCCACCTCGGCCTCGATGTCGGCGCGCGGGCGGCCCGTGTCCTTCGCGTACTCGCTCAGCGCGGTCTGCACATCGCGGGCGAGGTCGCGCCAGGCCCGCAGGGCGGTCTCGTAGGTGCCCGACTGAGCGCCGGTCATGCCGCGTTCGGCCGGCGGACCGTACGTCTCCCGCAGCTCCTCGACCATGGTGTGGGCCGCGTCGGCCGCCCGCTGCTTCTGCACCAGTTCCTCGAAGGTGTGTGCCACCCCATCGAATCTAGGCGCGGTCCGGTCGGCGCGCCTGTCCAACCCGCAACCAAGCACCCCGACACGCCCGACGGCGTCCTGGTGGCCGACGCCATGGCTCCGCCGCTGTTCACGACGGCGAGTCGTACGCGTCGTACCCGCCCCGGCCGCACGGCGAGTCGTACCGCCCCCGGCGTCCGGGGACGGGCGGGGGCGCGCTCGCCGTGCGGTGGGCGCCGCCACGGGGGAGTCTTGGTCCGGGACGCGACACGCGGCCGTAGGAGGAGGTGGTCGGCGTGTCCGACGGGCCAGGGCCCGCACGGGCGGCCGCCGCCGGGACACCGGCCGGTGAGCCGGTGCTGTCGGTCGCCCTGGCCGCGATGATGGAGGAGGTGCACGCCCACTCCGGCGCCGTGTACCTGCTCCGACCCGACGAACCGGTCCTGGAGATGGCGGTGCACGCGGGCCTGCCCCGGGCGTTCGCGGCGCCCTGGGAGCGGCTGGGGCTCGGCGCGTCGGTGCCGGTCGCGGACGCGGTGCGCAAGCGGCGCCTGGTGTGGGTGGGCGGCGAGGAGGAGATGGCGGGGCGCTATCCGCGGATCGCGGTGGTGCTGCCGTACCCGTTCGCGTTGGCCGCGCTGCCGCTGGCCACGGCGCACGAGGTGTACGGCGCGGTGTTCGTGACCTGGCCCGGGAGCCATCCGCCGGAGCTGTCCACCGAGGAGCGCGTTCGGCTGACGGCGGCCTGCAAACGGCTGGCGCTGCGGCTCGCCCGGGCCGCGAGGGAGCGCAGGCCCCTGGGCCGTGAGCGCGATCTGCTCGCGGCGCCCGGACCCGAGGTCGCGGGCACCCTGGGCTCCGTGGAGGCCGCGCGGATGGTGGCCCGGCTGCCGTACGGCCTCGCGTCGCTGGATCTGCACGGCCGGATCGGCTACGTCAGCCCGGTCGCCGCCACCCTGCTCGGCAAGACCCCGGGCGAACTGCTCGGCGCCCTGCCGTGGGTCGCGGTGCCCTGGCTGAACGACCCGACCTACGAGGACCGCTACCGGGCCGCGCTGCTGAGCCAGCAGCCGACCTCGTTCGTGGCGCTGCGGCCGCCCGGCGACTGGCTGTCGTTCCGCCTGTATCCGAATCTGACCGGGCTCAGCGTGCGCATCGGCCGGACGCGTCCGATGGCCGACGTGGCACCGGCCGCCGCGCCGGTGGAGGCGGGGCCGTCCCGGCTGGTGACGATCTCCCAGGTGCTGAACCTGGCGGGCGCGCTGACCGAGGCGGTGGGGGTGCGGGACGTGGTGCGGCTGGTGTGGGAGGAGCTGGCGCCCGCGGTGGGCTGCCGGGCGCTGACGATCGCCTCGCCGCAGGGCGGGCGGCTGCATCTGCTGGGGCATCGGGGATACGACGACCCGCGCATGGTGGAGCGGTTCGAGGGGCTGCCGCTGTCCGAGCGGACCCCGGGCATGCGGGCGCTGAGCAGCGGGGTGCCCGCGTTCTTCGAGTCCCGGGAGCAGCTGGAGCGGCTCTACCCGGAGCGGGAGGGGAGCCCGGACGGCTTCGCGGCCTGGGCGTACCTGCCGCTGATCGCCTCCGGGCGGCCGGTCGGCACCTGTGTGCTGGCGTACGCCGAGCCCCGGCTCTTCCCCGCCGACGAACGGGCCGTACTGACCGCCCTCGGCGGGCTGATCGCACAGGCCCTGGAGCGCGCGATGCTCTACGACGCCGAGCACCAGCTGGCGCACGGGCTGCAACAGGCGCTGCTGCCGCACTCGCTGGCGTCGCTGCCGGGCGTGGAGGCGGCGGCCCGGTATCTGCCGGCCACCCATGGCATGGAGATCGGCGGCGACTTCTACGACCTGGTCGCGGCCCGGCCCCTGACGGCGGCGGTGATCGGGGACGTGCAGGGGCACAACGTGACGGCGGCGGGCCTGATGGGGCAGCTGCGCACCGGGGTGCGGGCGTACACCGCGGTGGGGCAGGGCCCGCACGAGGTGATGGCCAGCACCAACCGGCTGCTGATCGACCTGGGCGCGGAACTGTTCGCCAGCTGTCTGTATCTGCGCCTCGACCCGGCGGCCGGGCTCGCCGTGATGGCGCGCGCGGGACATCCGCCGCCGCTGCTGCGGCGGCCCGACGGGCAGGTGCGGGTGCTGGACCTGGCCGGGGGCCCGCTGCTCGGTATCGACGCGGCGGCGGCGTACCCGACGACCGACGTCGCCCTCACGCCCGGTTCGGTCCTCGTCCTCTACACCGACGGCCTGGTGGAATCCCCCGGCGTGGACATCGAGGACGCCCTCGCGGAACTGAGCGCACGCCTCGCGGAGTCGGGCCACCTGCCGCTGGAGGCTCTCGCGGACGAGCTGGTGCGCCGGAGCGTGCCGGCGGGGGCGCGGCGGGACGATGTGGCGCTGCTGCTCCTGCGGGCGCGCGGCGACTGAGAGCGCCCCGCGCCCGGAACAACACGGTCGGCGAGCGATCGATGACGTTCAGTTCCTGACACGTACCGGAATCCCCGCTTCAGCGAATCTGCACATTGAATGCTCAACCAAGGCGCCACGGTCAGCGCTTCTGCACATCCGGGCGCCCCGGGGCCGCCCCGGGCGGATGCCGTGCCGGACGCGCCGCCCGAGGCAACCCCGCGGCCGCGACGATGCCGTGCCGCATGTGAAAAAGTCGCCGACAAGCCGTGCCCGGGCCTGCACGGTTGCAGCCCTTCGTGGATCAAGTTCCCTGGTGAGAGCCCTGATCGAGTGGAGGCGCGGACGGCGCCCGTGCTTTGATCCTTCGCACCGCGGCCCTCCTCCTGTTGATCGCCTGTCGACCGGAGGGGCCCGTTCCCCCCTTGTGAATATCCATATGAAGGGAAGTTCCATCATGAACTCCACCCCCCAGGTCCAGACCGCTGAGATCGCCGACGCCGAGCTGGACGCCGTCTCCGGTGGTCTCCAGGTGAACGCCCTCAACACCGTGACCGGCGCCGTCAACGGCATCGCCCCGGTCTCCGACCTGGCCAACACGGCCATCGGCACGGTCGAGGGTGTCACCGGCCTGAACGTGGCCCCGGTCACCGGCCTGGTCGCCGGTCTCTGACCGAGCCCTCCTTGTCACCCGTCGGTCCCGGAGCCGTCCCCCGGCTCCGGGGCTCTCGGGCGTCCCGAACCACCCGCGACTCCCCCACAGGTGAGGGAAGTTCCGTGCAGTTCCGCCAACAGGCCCTCGCCAGACTCCAGTCGCCCCAGGAGCTGGACCTCCCGGTGCGGCTCGCCCGCCCGCAGGGCCGGCTCGCGCTCGGGGTCACCGTCGCCGTCATGGCCGCGGCCTCCGTCTGGGCGGTGACCGGATCGGTCGCCTCCACGGTGACCGCGGACGCCATCCTCACCCACGGGCAGGGCAGTTACGTCCTCCAGAGCCCCGTGGCGGGGCAGGTGACGGCCGTCCTCGCCCGCCAGGGCCGGCAGCTGCCCGCCAACGCCCCCGTGGTCAAGGTCCGTACCCCGCAAGGGGATTCGATCGTCCGCACGGTCGCCGCGGGCCGGATCACCACGCTCACCGCCACCATCGGGCAGATCGTGGGGACCGGCACCGACGTGGCCGCCGTCGAGAAGGTCGCGCACCCGGACGACCCGCTGTACGCGACCGTGTACGTCCCGGCCGAGAACGCCGCCGCCGTCCCCGCGGGCGCCGCCGTGGACCTCACCGTCTCCTCCGTACCGGCGCAGCGCTACGGCGTGCTGCGCGGCCGGGTGCGCTCGGTGGACCGGGCCGCGCAGTCCGCGCAGTCGATCGCCGCGTTCCTCGGCGACAGCCAGCTCGGCCGGCAGTTCACCCAGGGCGGCCGTCCGGTCGCCGTGACCGTGGCACTGGACACCTCCCGCACCGCCAGGAGCGGTTACCGGTGGTCGACCGCCGAAGGGCCGCCGTTCCGGCCGGCCTCCATGACCCTCGCCTCCGCCTCCGTCCGGCTGGCCGACCAGCACCCCGTCGATTGGCTGCTCCCGTGACGCCCGCTCCCGAGGAGACCCGCCGCCGCAGACGCGCCGCCCCCGCCCGGCGCCCGGCCCCCGCGTCCCGTACCGGCACGGTCCGTACGCCCACCGTGCTCCAGATGGAGGCCGTCGAGTGCGGCGCCGCCTCCCTCGCGATGGTCCTCGGCCACCACGGGCGGCACGTCCCGCTGGAGGAGCTGCGCATCGCCTGCGGCGTCTCCCGGGACGGCTCGCGCGCCAGCAACCTCCTCAAGGCGGCGCGCGGTTACGGCCTGACCGCCAAGGGCATGCAGATGGACCTGGCCGCCCTCGCCGAGGTGCGCGCCCCGGCCATCCTGTTCTGGGAGTTCAACCACTACGTCGTCTACGACGGGACGGGCCGCCGCCTCGGCCGGCGCGGCATCCACATCAACGACCCCGCCAAGGGCCGCCGTTTCGTGCCCCTGGAGGAGTTCGACGGCAGCTTCACCGGTGTCGTCCTGGTGCTGGAGCCCGGCGCGGACTTCACCCGCGGCGGGCGCAAGCCGGGCGTGCTCGGCGCGCTGCCGGCCCGGCTGCGCGGCACCGCCGGTACCCTGCCCGCCGCGGTGCTGGCCAGCCTGCTGCTGGTCGCGGTCGGCGCGGCCGTACCGGCGCTGAGCCGCACCTATATCGACATGTTCCTGATCGGCGGGCAGACCTCGCTGCTGGGCGTGCTGTTCACCTCGATGGCCGCCTGTGTGCTGCTCACCCTGGTGCTGACCTGGCTCCAGCAGGCCAATCTGCTGCACGGCCGGATCGTCTCCTCCACCCTGACCAGCGCCCGCTTCCTGCGTCATCTGCTGCGGCTGCCGGTGACGTTCTTCGCCCAGCGCTCCCCCGCCGACCTGGTGCAGCGCCTGCAGTCCAACGACCAGGTGGCGGAGACGCTGGCCCGCGACCTCGCGGCGGCCGGGGTGGACGCGATCGTGGTCGTGCTGTACGCGGTGCTGCTCTACACCTACGACCCCCAGCTGACGTTCCTCGGCATCGGTGTGGCCCTGCTGAACATCGTCGCCATGCGGCTGGTCGTACGACTGCGCGCGACCCGTACGGCCAAACTCCGCGCGGACACCGCCCGATTGACCAACACGGCCTATACCGGGCTCCAGTTGATCGAGACGATGAAGGCGACCGGCGGCGAGGACGGCTACTTCCGCAAGTGGGCCGGGCAGCACGCCGCCACGCTGGAGGAGCAGCAGCGGCTCGGGGTGCCGACCGCCTGGCTCGGGGTGGTCGCCCCGACGCTGGCCACGTTCAACAGCGCGCTGATCCTGTGGATCGGTGGTCTGCGCGCCGTCGAGGGGCATATCTCGGTGGGTCTGCTGGTGGCCTTCCAGGCGCTGGTCACCCGCTTCACCGCACCGCTGACCCGGCTCAATGGGGTGGCGGGCCGCATCCAGGACTTCGCGGCCGACGTGGCCCGGCTGAAGGACGTGGAGAACTTCCAGGCCGATCCGCTCTACGCGCGGGGCGGCCCCGGCGACGAGACGCGGCGGCTGCGCGGCCATGTCGAGCTGGAGAACGTGGCGTTCGGCTACAGCCCGCTGGACAAGCCGCTGCTGTCCGGGTTCGACCTGACCGTGGGACCGGGGCGGCAGGTGGCGCTGGTGGGCGGCTCGGGCAGCGGCAAGTCCACGGTGTCCAGGCTCATTTCGGGCCTCTACGCGCCCTGGGAGGGGGTGATCCGGATCGACGGCCGACGCCTTGAGGACATCCCGCGCGGCGCGCTCGCCGCCTCCGTCTCCTTCGTGGACCAGGAGGTGTTCCTCTTCGAGGGCTCGGTGCGCGACAACGTCGCCCTGTGGGACCCCTCGATCCCGGACGAGGCGGTGGTCGAGGCGCTGAAGGACGCGGCCCTGTACGAGGTGGTGGCCCGGCGGCCCGGCGGCATCCACGGCAGGGTCGAGCAGGACGGCCGCAACTTCTCCGGCGGACAGCGGCAACGCCTGGAGATCGCCCGGGCGTTGGTGCGGCGGCCCAGCGTCCTGGTGCTGGACGAGGTGACCAGCGCGCTGGACGCGCAGACCGAGCTGGTGGTGATGGACAACCTGCGGCGGCGCGGCTGCGCCTGTGTGGTGATCGCGCACCGGCTGAGCACGGTCCGCGACAGCGACGAGATCGTCGTGCTCCAGCACGGCACGGTGGTCGAACGCGGGCGGCACGAGGAGCTGGTGGCGCGCGGCGGCGCGTACGCGGCGCTGGTCAGGGAGCGTTGATGACGTCTGTTCAGGAGGGGTACGACGGCGATCTGGTGCTCGCCGCCCTGGGCGCGCTCGGCACCCGGGTCGACGGCGCCGGGCTCACCCGCCTCGACCTGGCGGACCCCCAGGTGCTGTGGCTGGTGGCGGCCGGCGCCCTGGACCTGTTCGCGGTGGACGCCGAGCAGCAGGGCCACTGGCACCATCTGGGCCGCCTCGACGCGGGCGCGCTGCTGCTCGGCCCGGTCGCCGGCCCCCGGCACACCCTGGTGGCCCGCCCGGCGCGGGACTGCGTGGTGCACCGGGTGAACCTGCGTGAGCTGTACCAGCAGACGGGCACCCAGACCTGGTCGTACGACGAGTACGGGCGGCCGCAGTACGTGCCGCCCGCGTCCAGCCCGCTGGAGTACGCCCTCGCGCTCGGCGTCGGCCGCGGCCTGTCCGTCCTCTTCCAGGCCCCGCTGGCCGAGGAGCGGCCCGAAGTCCCCACGGACGACGACGTGTTCTGGATGCAGGTGCCGCCCGGCAGCGTCCAGTACGGCTCCCTGTACGGCGCGGAGGCCGCCGCCGATCTGCTGATGGACCCGGCGCTGTGGCAGTCGCTGGTCGACCAGCAGTACCGGCTGCTGACCGCGCTGGACCGCTGGATCGAGCAGCTGGAGCGCAGCCACGAGACGCGAACGGCCGCCGGGATCAGGGCGGGTGAGGCGGCGAGCGCCCAGGCGGACCGCACCCTGCTGGCCTCGATCGGCCGCCGCTCGGGGCGTCGCACGACGGCCGCCGACGCCGATGCCACGTACGCGGCCTGCGCGTTGGTCGCCGAGGCCGCCGGGATCAGGCTCGCCGAGCCCGCGCGCGGCGGCGGCGAGAGCGAGCGCCTCGATCCGGTGGAGCGGGTGGCGCTGGCCTCCCGGGTGCGCACCCGTGCCGTACGGCTCGAAGGACGCTGGTGGCGGGAGGACGTGGGCCCCCTGGTGGGGCAGCGGGCGCTGTCCGGGGCGCCGGTCGCCCTGCTGTGGCGGCGCGGCGGCTATGCGGCCGTGCACCCCGGCAGCGGCCGGGAGACGCCCGTCGGCAAGGCGAACGCGGAGGAGTTCGAGCCGCGCGCGGTGATGTTCTACCGGCCGCTGCCCGACAAGGCGCTCTCGCCGCTCGGGCTGCTCCGGTTCACGCTGGGCGGCGCCCGCGGCGATCTGCTCGGGCTGCTGCTCGCGGGTCTGGTGACGGTGGCGATCGGCGCGCTGGTGCCTGTCGCGACCGGCAAGGTGCTCGGCGAGTACGTGCCGAGGGCCGAGGAGGGCCTGATCGTCCAGGTGTGTCTGGCGGTGCTGGTGAGCGGGGTGGTGTCGGCGGCGTTCACGCTGCTGGAGAACCTGTCGATCCTGCGGCTCGAGGGGCGCGTCGAGGCGGCGCTGCAACCGGCCGTCTGGGACCGGCTGTTGCGGCTGCCCACCCGGTTCTTCGCCCAGCGCTCCACCGGCGAACTGGCCAGTGCGGCCATGGGGATCAGCGCGATGCGCCGGATGCTGGCGGGCGTCGGCCCGGTGGTCGCCCAGTCGGTGACGGTCGGCGCGATGAACCTCGGTCTGCTGCTGTGGTACAGCGTGCCGATGGCGCTCGCGGCGATCGGCATGCTGGTCGTGATCGCGGCCGTGTTCCTGGGGCTCGGGCTGTGGCAGGTGCGCTGGCAGCGGCGTCTTGTGGTGCTCGGCAACCGGCTGAACAACCAGGCGTTCCAGACCCTGCGCGGGCTGCCCAAGCTACGGGTCGCCGCCGCCGAGAACTACGCGTACGCCGCGTGGGCACGGGAGTTCGCGCGTGGCCGGGAGCTCCAGCAGAAGGCCGGGCGGATCAAGAACCTCACCGCGGTGCTCGGCGCGGTCTATCTGCCGGTGTGCTCGCTGCTGATGTTCATGCTGCTGGCGGGCCCGGCGAAGGGCACGCTGTCGGCGGCGGACTTCCTCACCTTCAACACCTCGGTGACGATGGTGCTGACCTCCGTCACCCAGCTGACCGGCTCGTTGGTGTCGGCGGTGGCCGCGCTGCCGCTGTTCGAGGAGATCCGGCCGGTCCTCCAGGCCGCTCCCGAGGTCCGTGCCGCGAGCACCCGGCCCGGTCCGCTCACCGGCGCGCTGGAGGCCCGCAAGCTGTCCTTCCGGTACTCCGACGACGGCCCGCTCGTCCTGGACGAGGTCGACTTCGCCGTCCGGGCGGGCGAGTTCGTCGCGGTCGTCGGCCCCAGCGGCTGCGGCAAGTCCACCCTGCTGCGGCTGCTGATCGGCTTCGATCCGCCGCTCTCGGGCAGCGTCCTGTACGACGGCCAGGACCTCGCCGCGCTCGACCAGTCGGCGGTGCGCCGCCAGTGCGGGGTGGTGCTCCAGCACGCCCAGCCCTTCACCGGCTCCCTGCTGGACGTCATCTGCGGCACCGAGCCGTACACCCCCGAGGAGGCGATGGCGGCGGCCGAGATGGCGGGGCTCGCGGAGGACATCGGGCGCATGCCGATGGGCCTGCACACCATCGTCTCCGGCGGCGGCTCGGTCTCCGGCGGGCAGCGCCAGCGGCTGATGATCGCGCAGGCGCTGATCCGCCGCCCCCGCATCCTCTTCTTCGACGAGGCGACCAGCGCGCTGGACAACGACACCCAGCGCATCGTCATCGACAGCACCCGCAAACTGAACGCCACCCGCGTCGTCATCGCCCACCGCCTGTCCACGGTCCTGGACGCGGACCGGGTGATCGTCATGGAGGACGGCCGCGTGATCCAGCAGGGCAGCCCGGCCGAACTGCTCGCGGACACCGCCGGGCGGCTGCATGAACTGGTGCGACGGCAGCTGGCGTAGGGCGGTCGGCACCCGCGTGCGCGACGACGAGATCGGACTCACCACGTCCCGGGCCCGGCCCGCCACGCGAGGGGCCACCACCGGACCTATGGCCCCGGGTCGTCGCGCCCCGGTCCGGACCGTCGCGTACCGCCCCCGGGTAAGCTCCCGCCCCTGGAACCGTCGGTCCCCGAGGGGACGCCAGGTCGGTCCCTTAGGGGGCCTCGTCCTCCCCTGGGCGCCCGTTCTCCCCGCCGTCCTCGTCCTCGTGCTCATGTCGGCGCAGATGGACCGGCATCACCCAGTGGTGCTCGCAGAACCAGCGGCCGAACAGGGCGCCGCCGTAGATGACGAAGCCGACGCCGATCAGCCAGGACTCCAGCACGAGAACGGTGCCGACCGCGCCGTAGCTCAGCGCGTTGGTCACGATGAGGGGCGTGAAGACGAGGTAGGAGAAGGCGCGCAGCCCGGCGAGGCCCACCATGGTGGCCAGCGCGCCCGGCAGCAGTTCCCGCCAGCGGACCTGGTCGCCGAGCAGGAAGTGCTGCCCCCACCAGAAGAAGAGCACACCGCTGAGCCCGGACAGCAGGATCCGCTGGGAGCCGTGCAGCGCGGCTTTGGTCGCCACCTCCTGGTAGAGGTAGGCCGTCAGCACGATCAGCCAGGTGGCCTGCCGCCAGACCCGGTGCCAGGGCCCGGCGGCCAGACCCCAGATGCGTTCGTAGGCGTTCTGCACGCTGCCCCCGAAGGACACGCCGAACACGGCGAGCAGCACGGCGCTCCAGGCACTGGTGGTGCCGATGACGTTGTGCGGGGGGCTGATGACGTCCGTGACCACGCGCGCCGAGGGGCCGGACAGTCCCATCCCGTCGGTCAGCCAGGAGGCGAACCCGCCCTGGACCAGCGGGTCCGCGGCGGCGACCACGATCAGCAGCGGCGCCAGCGTCACCAGCGCCAGGGTGGCGAAACCCATGGCCCGGTGCATCAGCTCCAGCTCCCGGCCGTGCGCGAACAGGGCCTGGACGCGGATCCACCGCCAAGCGCGGTGCAGGCCGCGCCGCAACCGACTCACGGCACCTCCCGTGCTCACCGCCGCGCGCGTGCGGGTCCGGCGTGAACGCGCGCCTGGCTTCACTCTGGCACGGACCGGGCGTCCCGCCACGGAGGAGTCGGCCAGTCGGGTCCATCGAGGCGGCGCGGCACGGCCCGGGTCGTCCGGTTCGGCCGTCCCGGCCCGGAGAATCGGTGCCCGTGTGCGCATCTGCCGAGGTGCCCCCGCGGCGCCGGACGCTGATCCTGAGCGCGAGCATGGGGGCCGGTCATGACACGGTCGCCGCCGAACTGGCGCGGCGGGCCGGGACGTACGGCCATCAGCCGTACGTCGTCGACGTGCTGACGCTGCTGCCCCGCGGGCTCGGGGCGGGGCTGCGCGGCTGGTACCAGGCGGTGGTCCGGCACGCGCCCTGGATCTACGCCGGGGTCTACGACGCGTTCCTGCGCGGCGGTCCCGGCGGCACCCGGCCGAGCGGGGTGCCCTTGGCGCGGCTCGCCGGGGAGCGGCTGCTCGCTCTCGTGGACCGGGTGGACGCCGATGTCGTGGTGTCGGTCTTCCATCTGGCCGCGCAGCTGACCGGGCATCTGCGGGCGCGGGGGCGGCTGCGGGTGCCGAGCGCGGTCTGTCTGGTCGACTTCGCCGTGCACCGGCAGTGGCTGCACCCGGGCAACGACCGCTATCTGTGCCTGACGGACGCGGCGGCCCGTCAGGTGCGCGGGAGTCTCGGGGTGCCGGCCGTGCCGACCGGTCCCGTCGTGGCCCCGCCGTTCGCCGCCCCGGCCCCGGGCGCGGCGCGCTGGCGGGAGCCGCCCTGGCCACCGCCCCGCTGCCCGAGTACGGCACCGGCTCCCTCGCCGACCTGCTCCCCACGCTCGCCGCCGGCATGGGCGTCCCCGGCATGACCGCCGCGATCACGGAGCTGGGCCCGGCCGGCCGCCGGTGCTGCTGTCCGCGGGTGCCTGGGGAGCGGCGTCCCGGCCGGAGGCCACCGCCGCGCTGCTCGCCGGTGCCGGGTATCTGCCGGTGGTGCTGTGCGGTCGTAACCGACGGCTGTACGAACGGATCGGCCGGGTTCCGGGGGTGCTCGCCCTCGGCTGGGTCGCGGACATGCCGGGGCTGCTGCGCGCCTCGCACGCCCTGCTGGACAACGCGGCCGGGCAGACCGCCGTCCAGGCCCTCGCGGCCGGGTTGCCGGTGATCGGCTACCGTCCCCTGCCGGGCCATGGCCTGGAGGGCGTCCGCCGGATGGCCGACCTGGGCCTGTCGGCCCTCGCCCCGGACCCGCCCGGCCTGCTGGCGGCACTGGCCGACCTGTCGTCCGCGGCCCCGGCGAGAGCGGCACGGGCCCGCGCCCTGTTCCGGGCGGACCCGATGGCGGCGGTGGCGGAACTCGCCGAACGCGCCGAACGCGCCGAACGCGCCGACCCCTCGTCTTCCTGATCAGCCGACCCCGTGCTCCCCCAGCGGTCCCACCGCAAGCCCCGCCTCCCGGCAGTCCCCGACGATGCCCGGCAGGGCGTCGAGGGCCGATCGCCAGCAGCCGGGCGCGGACTGCCGGTCCGAGTCGTGCAGCAGGATCGTGCCGCCGCCCCGCAACTGCCCGGTGACCAGGGCGCGTACCGACTCCGGGGTGGCGTCCGCGCGCCAGTCCTTGCCCCACGCGGACCACAGGACCGGTCGCAGCCCCGCGCGCCGGGCGGCCAGCCAGCGGGGGGAGGTGAGGATGCCGTAGGGCGGCCGGTACCAGCGGGGGCGGCGGCCGGTGAGGTCGTGGACGGCGCGGGCGGTGCGGGCGACGCCCTCGTGTTCGCGGGCGAGGGCGGGGTGCCAGGGCCGGTCGTGGCGCCAGCCGTGCACCGCGATCTCGTGCCCGCGCCGTGCGGTCTCCGCGACCAGCGCGGGATGGCGCGCCGCGTGTTCGCCGAGCACGAAGAAGGTGGCGCGCACGCCGAGCCCGTCCAGGGCGTCCAGGAAGCGTGGCGTGGCGACCGGGTCGGGGCCGTCGTCGAAGGTCAGGGCGACATGGTGGGGCGCTCCGGTGCCCGCGAGCCGGGGGAACAGCGGCAGCCGTACGGCGGGGAGCCAGGTGGCGGCCGGGCCGACATGGGCGCCCGCGAGCCCGAGCGGCAGCAGCGCGGCGGCCATGCGCAGGGCGCGCGCCGACGGCACGGATGCCCGCCACGGGGTCGGGTGCTCACTCACGGCGGGTCCGGACCTCACCGCCGTCCGCCTCGGCGGGTGCGTCAAAGCCCTGCCCGGCGGAGAGCGTGTTGGCCAGTCCGATGCTGCCCGCGCCGATCAGCACGATGCCGATGGCCTCGGGGATCATCCGCAGCCCGAGCTGCACGGACTCCTCGAACAGCGCCCAGCCGAGCGCCACGCTGGTGAGCGCGTCGCCCAGGGTGAGCGCGGGCTGGGAGGCGGCCAGCGATCCGGCGCCGAGCGCGCTCTGCAGCAGCAGGAAGGCGACCAGCCCGACGGCGGCGGTGGCGTACGGCGACCAGTGGGAGAACATCACGCCCGGCCCCAGCCGCAGCCGTCCCACGCTCTCCTTGAGCAGCGCGGCGGTGGTCGCGAAGGCCACGGCGGAGGCGAGGCCCAGCAGCGCCGCGCGGGCGGGCCCCCGTACCGTACGGGCGGCCAGCACCAGCAGCAGGACGACAGCGCAGGCCACCCCGCCCGCCATGAGCCATGCCCGGGAGGTGGCGTCGTCGCGGCCCGGGCGTGGCGCGGCCGAGAGCAGGAAGACGGCCAGCCCCACGGCGAGCGCGACGAACGCCAGCCAGGTGCGGCCGCCCGGGCGGCGCCGGAAGACGAGACCGCCCACGATCAGCGTGAACAGCAGCTCGGTGGCGAGCAGCGGCTGGACCAGCGAGAGGCTGCCCACGGCCAGTGCCCAGCCCTGCATGACGGCGGACAGCATCAGCAGGGCGACACCGGCCAGCCAGTCCGGGCGCCGCAGCAGGCGCCGCAGCCCCCGCAGCAGCGCACCGGCGCCGCCGGGTTCCGCCGGGGTGTCCACCGCGGCGGCCCGGCGTTGCAGCACCGAGGAGGCGGCGTTCGCCAGCGCCGAGCACAGGGCGAGGCCGACCGGGAGGGCGAGCACGGGCGCTCACCCGAAGTGGGCGGCGAGCCGCCGGTAGAGCCGATCTAGAGCCCCGGCGCAGCGCCGCGCACCCGGGCGGGCAGCCGCAGCCAGCCGGGCACGTACACCTCGTCGCTGCCGCGCCGTACGGCGCTGAGCACGGCGTCCGCGACCCGCTCGGGCGGCACCGGGCGGGGCCAGGAGCGCCGGTAGGGGGCGCCGCGCCGGTCGAAGAAGGGGGTGTCGACCACGCCGGGAACCACATGGGTGACGCCGACGCCGGTGCCGCGCAGCTCGTAGCGGAGCGCGTCGGCGAACGCGGCCACGGCGGCCTTGACCGCGGAGTACACCGCCTCGCCACGCACGCCGACGCTGCCCGCGACGGAGCCGAGCAGCACGATCCGTCCGGAACCGGCCGCGACCATGTGGGGCAGCAGTCCGCGGACGAGGTGCAGGGTGGCCAGCAGATCGGTGCCGACCAGTTCGTCGATGCGGGCGCGGGGCATGCCGGTGAAGTCACCGGCCCAGCCGACACCGGCGCCCGCCACGAGCAGGTCCACGCGGCCCAGATGGTCGAGGGCGGCCTCGGTCACCCGGCGGTCGGCGCCGGGCCGGCTCAGGTCGGCGGCGACGGTCACCGCCGACATCCCGGCGGCCACCTGCTCCAGACGGGTGAGGTCGCGGCCGTTGAGCACCAGCCGCCAGCCCCCGTCGGCGGCCAGTCGGCGGGCCACGGCCGCGCCGATACCGGAGGAGGCGCCGGTCACCAGGGCCGTGGCGAGGGGTGCCTGCTGAGCGGCGGGCCGGGCGCCGGGACCCGCCGCGGGGCCGGACTTCGTCACCGGCCGAGCACGGTTCGACGGTCCTGCGGGGGACGGGGCGTGGGACATGGTGGCGACCTCATCGCGACGGCGTGCGGGATCCGCGAGCTCCTGGGCCGAACCTCGCGGTGTATCCAGGGCGCCACATCCGGATACCGACCGCACGTGGAAGCGGCGCGGACGGGGGCCCTGGCGGGCTGGTCCGGGTCGGGTCCGGGTCGGGTCGGGTCCGGGTCGGGTCCGGGACCCGGGCGCAGCGAAACGTTGCCGTTTCGTTCAGGCTGGTCTAGCCTCGATGCGTACGAAACCGTTTCGTTTATGTACGCCGCATGACTCGCGCGTGAACGACTTCCCTGGAGTGGTTCCCCATGCCCCAGAAGACCCTGACCGACGACCCCCGAACGGGGGCCGGGGCGGCGGCACCGCACGACGCCTCGCCCCGGCGCTGGTGGATCCTCGCGGTGATCGCCGTCGCCCAGCTGATGGTGGTCCTCGACGCCACGATCGTGAACATCGCCCTGCCCTCCGCCCAGCGCGACCTCGGCTTCTCCGACGGCAACCGGCAGTGGATCGTCACCGCCTACGCGCTGGCCTTCGCCTCGCTGCTGCTGCTCGGCGGCCGCATCGCCGACCTGTTCGGCCGCAAGCCCGCCTTCCTCGTCGGCGTCGTCGGCTTCGCCGGGGCCTCCGCGCTCGGCGGCGCCGCGAACGGCTTCACCCTGCTGGTCATCGCCCGCGCCCTGCAAGGCGCCTTCGGCGCGCTGCTCGCACCGGCCGCGCTGTCCCTGCTCAACACCACGTTCACCGACGCCCGCGAGCGGGCCCGCGCGTTCAGCGTCTACGGCGCGATCGCCGGCGCCGGCGGCGCGGTCGGCCTGCTGCTCGGCGGGCTGCTCACCGACGCCCTGGACTGGCGCTGGACGCTGTACGTGAACGTGGCCATCGCGGTCATCGCCTTCGCGGGTGGCTGGCTCCTGCTGGGCAACCACCGCGACGCGAGCCACGCCAAGCTGGATGTGCCGGGCACGGTCCTGGTCGCCGCCGGACTCTTCTCCGTGGTCTACGGCTTCTCCAACGCCGAGAGCCACCACTGGCACTCCCCGCTGACCTGGGGCTTCCTGCTCGCAGGCGCCCTGCTGCTCGCCGCGTTCGCCTGGTGGCAGACCCGCGCCGCGCACCCCTTGCTGCCGCTGCGGATCCTGCTGGACCGCGACCGGTCGGCATCCTTCCTCGCCGTGCTGATCACCGGCGCCGGGATGTTCGGCGTGTTCCTCTTCCTCACCTACTACCTCCAGCTCAACCTCGGCTTCAGCCCCACCAGGACCGGTGTGGCGTTCCTGCCGATGGTCGGCGCGCTGATGGTGGCGGCACAGCTGGGCACCACGCTCCTGGTGCCGCGCCTCGGCCCGAAGACGGTCATCCCGCTGGGCTTCGCCATCGCGACGGCCGGCATGGCCTGGCTGACCGGCATCGGCCTCGGCTCGCACTACAGCGGCGCCGTGCTGCCGCAGCTGATCGTGGCGGGCTTCGGCCTCGGGCTCGTGATGCCGCCCGCGATGCAGCTGGCCACCGGCGGGGTCGCCGCCGAGGACGCGGGCGTGGCCTCCGCGAGCGTCAACGCCATGCAGCAGGTGGGCGGCTCGGTCGGTACGGCCCTGCTGAACACCCTCGCGACCAGCGCCGCCACGCACTACGTGGCCGGCCGTGACGCCACGAGCAAGCTGGTCCAGGCGCAGGCCACGATCGAGAGCTACACCACCGCGTTCTGGTGGTCGGCGGGCTTCTTCGCCGCGGGCACCGTACTCGCCTTCCTGCTCTACCGGCGCGGGGTGCCGCGGCAGGACGCGGGCGCGGCGGCGGTCGTCCACATGTGAGGCCACCCGGTCCGGGCCCGCTGGAGCCGCCGGGGGCCGTCCCGAGCCGAAAGGTCATCCGAGCCGAAAGGCCGTCCGAGCCGAGGGGCCGCCGTCCGCAGGGAGACGGTGGCCCCTCGTCCATGTCCCGGGGACGGCACGGGGCGCACGCCGGGGCCCGCGCGTGGACCGGGCCGTACCGGGTAATCGGATGCGGACCAGGAAGACACCTACGGGGAAGACACCCACGACCCCTACGGCCCTTACGGCCCTTACGGGAAGGAGACGCCATGTCCGGCGGGAAGGACCACGGCAAGCGGCCCGAGACGGCACTGGAGGAGGTGCTGCACGAGGTCGAGCAGGCCGAGCTGCACGGCGAGAAGCGCCACGACGAGGGCGAGGCGGGGGATGCCATCTCCCCGAACAGGGACGCCCAGGAACAGTCGGGCGGCGACCGGACGGCACCCGGGCGGCGCCACTGACCTGCCCGGATCCGGGTACCCGGCCGCCATGAACCCACGAGGACCCGAGCTGCCGCCCCCGCGCGGCCCGCTGTCCGCCGCGCTCATCGACCACCTGCGCGGCACCGGACCACTCCCCGGCCCCGGCGACTTCGGGGACCCCTACGGGGACGACCCGCAGCTCGCCCTGTACCTCTGCTACGAGCTGCACTACCGCGGCTTCGCGGGCGTGCCGGACGAGGCCGAGTGGGACCCGGAGCTGCTGCGCCTGCGGGCCGCGCTGGAGCACCGCTTCCTGGCCGCGCTGCGCGCCGACACCCCGGTGCACGAGAACCTGGACGGCGCGCTCGGCGCGCTCCTGGTGGAACCGGCCGAAGGCACCGGTGTCACTCATTTCCTGTGCGCCGAGGGCGAGTTGTGGCAGCTGCGCGAGTACGCGGCGCAGCGCTCCCTGTACCACCTGAAGGAGGCCGACCCGCACGCCTGGGTGCTGCCCCGGCTGTGGGGCCGGGCGAAGGCGGCGATGGCGGCGGTGGAGTACGACGAGTTCGGCGGCGGCCGGGCCGAGCGGGTGCACGCCCGCCTGTTCGCCGACCTGATGCGGGATCTGGGCCTGGACGCGGCGTACGGGCGCCATCTGGACGCGGCGCCCGCCGAGATGCTGGCCGTCGTCAACCTGATGTCCCTGTTCGGCCTGCACCGCGCGCTGCGCGGCGCGCTGGTCGGCCACTTCGCGGACGTGGAGATCACCTCCTCCCCCGGCTCCCGGCGGCTCGCCGAGGCGCTGCGCCGCACCGGCGCGGGAGCGGCCGCGCGGTTCTTCTACGACGAGCACGTGGAGGCGGACGCGGTGCACGAACAGGTGGTCCGGCACGAGGTGATCGGCGGACTGCTGGAGGAGGAACCGGAGTTGGCCGCGGACATCGCCTTCGGCATCGACGCGACCGAGCATCTGGAGGACCGGCTCGCCCGGCGGCTGCTCACCGACTGGCGCGCGGGCCGGTCCTCGCTGCGCGTCCCCCTCGCGCAGCTGGACACGCGGGAGCAGCCGGACGCGCTTGAGCAGCCGAGCACGGCGTAACCATATTTCCCTAATGTCCGGGTACTCGCGTCATGTGATCGCTTTGCTGATACCGGGCGTCTACGCCCCCCAGGACGACACCGCGCTGCTGGCCGAGGCCCTGCGCGAGGAGGCGGTGCCCGCCGGGGCGCGGGTGCTCGACGTGGGCACCGGGAGCGGGGCGCTGGCACTCGCGGCGGCCCGGCGGGGTGCCGAGGTGACCGCGGTGGACGTGTCCCGGCGGGCGGTGTGGACGGCCCGGCTGAACGCCCTGCTGTTCCGTCTGCCGGTACGGATCCGGCGCGGCGACCTCTTCGTACCGGCGCGCGGACGGTCGTACGACGTGATCCTCGCGAACCCGCCCTACGTCCCCGCCCCGCACGGTGGGAACGGGCCGCGCGGCCGCTCCCGGGCCTGGGACGCGGGCCATGACGGGCGGCTGCTGCTGGACCGGATCTGCCGGGACGCTCCCGCGCTGCTCGCACCCCGGGGCGTGGTGCTGATCGTGCAGTCGGCGCTCAGCGATCCCGGGCGCACCCTGGAACTGCTGCGCGACGCGGACCTGAAGGCCGCGGTGGTGCGGCGGCGCTGGATCACGCTGGGCCCCGTGCTGCGCTCCCGGGAGGACTGGCTGCGCGGTCGGGGGCTGCTCGCACCGCACGAGAGAACGGAAGAGCTGGTGGTCATCCGTGCCGAACGAACAACCCGCTGACCGCGCCCGCCGGATCACCGTGCGGCGACGGGGGCCGCTGCTCGTGGAGGGGCCGGTCGAGGTGGAACTGGAAGACGGTACGACGGTGTCCTCCGACCGCTTCCGTGTCGCTCTGTGCACCTGTCGGCGCAGTCGCCGCTACCCGTGGTGCGACACGAGCCATCGACGCAAGGCCTGAGCACCGTTCGTTTTTCGCCGCTCCCCGGTAGGCCCCCCACGGGCCTGTCCGGGGAGCGGCTCTGTGTGCCGGCAAACCGGCGGGCGACCCCACTTCGCCCGGCGGTCCGGCGCGAGATCGCGGGTTCCCCGTTCCGAGAGGTCCGCACTCCCCAGTCACGGTCCTGATCCGGTGTGTACGAAGACCCTGCGATCCCGGTCCTTGTGCGGCCCTCGCTAGAACGCGAAGAGGCTGCCGCCGACGGCGTCCCGCTCACAGGAGTTGCCGAACGTGCGCTCGTAGCTGACCCGCTGGCCCTGCCACACCCCCTGGGCGGTGACGACCACGGGGTCGTAGAGCTTGTTGCACCAGACGTCGTCGCGCGCCTTGAGGGCGGCGAAGTCGCCGCCGACACCGCGCAGTTCCGCGCAGGCCGCGGGGGCGGCCGGGTGGGTGCCGGAGGAGGTCGGGGCGCAGCTGAGTGTGACGGCGCGTTCGGGGGTCGCGGTGGCCGCTTCGCCGCCGTGGCCGATGGTCAGCACCAGCGCCGAGGGGGCGTAGAGCGAGGCCGGGGCGGCGTCCGGGGCGGCGACGGCGGCCCCGGTCAGGGGTCCGCAGACGGCGACGGCCGTGAGGCCGAGGGCCGCTGCCCAGCGCGCGGTGTTCCGCATGGTGTGCATCCTTCCGCTCGAACTAGACGGGTGCCGGCTCCGTTTCCGGTAGGACGTCGGAGCGGCGAGCGCCACTCTGCCGAGTCCCCGCCGGAAACACACATCGACCCCACAGGTTTCGGTAACATTTCGTGTTGAAGCAGTGGCGTGAAGTCACGGAATTCGAACGGCTGGGGCCTGGAACTGGGCGGCGCGGGCCCTTAAGAAGTCGTCAATTGGCCGAAAATCAGCGGTTATTTAATCGTCCGGAAACATTCCGACACCGCCGCCCCGGACCCCCTTCATGACTCCCTGTGTTCACCCGATGATCACCGCCCCGGGCGGGCCGGGGACGCGTCCGTCGGTCGCGGTGGCGCGGCCCGCCCGGTTCGCCTGGTTCAGCGCTGGAGGGTGGCGAGCCAGTCGGTGAGCAGGCGGTTGACCTCGTCGGGGCGCTCCTGCTGGATCCAGTGGCCGCAGCCGTCCAGGAGGTGGGCGGCCGACAGGCCGGGGAGGGTGGTGGGGTAGGCGTCGATGGCGTCGGACATCCAGGTGGTGGAGGCGTCCAGGGCGCCGCCGATGAACAGGGACGGCTGCGTGATCGGGGCGCCGCGGTGCGGGGCGAGGTCCTCCCAGTCCCGGTCCATGTTGCGGTAGCGGTTGAGTGCGCCGGTGACCCCCGTGCGCTCGAACTCCCCGGCGTAGACATCGAGATCGCGCTCGCTCAGCCAGGACGGGAGGACCCCCGCGGGGAAGCGGTCGCGCAGTCGGCCGCCGCGGGCGACGAAGTGCGGGTCGGGCTCGCCCGTGGCAGGCATGGTGTCGGCGGACAGCGCCGCGTAGAAGCCCGCGAGCCAGCCCCGGACGTCGGGTTCGATCTCCGCCTCGGCGCGGCCGGGCTCCTGGAAGTAGGAGACGTAGAACTCCTGCTCGGGGCCGCCGATCTGCCCGAAGACGTCGGTGGGGCGGGGGCCGCCGGGTGGCGCGTAGGGGACGCTCAGCAGGCCGACGGCGCGGAAGACCTCGGGGTGGAGCAGGGCGGAGGTGGCGGCGATGTTGGCGCCCCAGTCGTGGCCCACGACCACCGCGTGCTGCTCGCCGAGGGCGTGCACGACGGCGGCGTTGTCCGCCACCAGGTCGAGCATCCGGTAGGCGTCGGTCGCCGTCGGCTTGGCGGAGCGGCCGTAGCCACGCACGTCGATCGCCACCGCCCGGTAGCCGGCCGCGGCGAGGGCCGGGAGCTGGCGGCGCCAGGAGTACCAGGACTCGGGGAAGCCGTGCACGAGCAGGACCAGCGGGCCGGTGCCCTGCTCGACCAGGTGCAGGCGCCCGGCCGGGGCCTCGACGGTGCGGTGGCGGAGCGCGGTGGTGGGCTCGGGCTGCATGGGCTTCTCCTCGGTTCGCGGCGGGCACGGCTGTCCGTCGATCATGCGTCGCGGCACCCGCCCGACGCGATCAGCGTTGCCGTTCTGGCAAACTCGCAGGACAGAGCGGTGGAGCGGCACTGTCTGGACGAGGGAGCGGGCAAGGTGACGGTCGACGACATGGAGGGCGGACTGGCCGCGATGGGGCCCCGGTTGCGGGCCGCGCGCGAGCACCGCGGCACGACGCTCGCCGGTGTCAGCCGCGCGACCGGCATCTCGGCCAGCACGCTGTCCCGGATCGAGACCGGCCGGCGCAAGCCCACCCTGGAGGTGCTGCTGCGGCTGTCGAAGGAGTACGGCGTCGGCCTGGACGAACTGGCCGGCACGGCATCCGCCTCCGCGGTCGAGCCGCGCCCCACGGCGCCGCTGAGCTTCGGCGACGACAAGGCGGTGGTGCCGTTGACCCGGTACGTCGGCGGCCTGCACGCCCACAAGCATGTCCTGCCCGCCCTCCAGGCCCCGCCCGCGCGTCCCCGCCAGGTCTCCCACGACGGCTACGAGTGGCTGTGCGTCCTGTACGGGCGGCTGTGGCTCGCGCTCGGCGACCAGGACCTCCTCCTGACCGCGGGGGACGTCGCCGAGTTCGACACCCGCACCCCGCACGGAGTGGCGAACACCGGCCCCGGCGGTCCGGTCGAATACCTGATCATGTTCGGCCCCCAGGGCGAACGCCTACGCCCACGCACCCCTGCGGCCACCACCCGCGCAAACCGACAGGCCGCCCGGGAAGCACAGCCGTAGGCTCTGGCCCCCGCGGGCATGGCCGGTATGAAGGAATTCATCGACGCGAAGGCCGAGTGGCCGACCGTGTGCCAACTCCCGGCCTACACCGCTGACCTCGTCGACGGCTGCATTGCCGCCACCGGCGTGAGCCTGGACGGGTGCGCGAAGCCGGGGACCGGCCCCGGATCACGTGTCCCAGTCCGCATAATCGCCCATCGCCACGTCGTCGCAGAAGGCCTCCCAGAACCCGTTGTGCGCAAGAGCGGTCTCATCGATGACGGAGATGAGACCGCGCAGCTCTTCCGCCACCTCCTCGAATCCTTCCTCGTCGTCCTCCGCACAGAACGGGAAACGTGCGATCACAGCGGCGGCGCATCGACGGAAGGAGTCGAGGTCTGTGTTCACATGATGGGTTGCGACTGCCTCAATCTCAGGAATCTGCACCACGTGACCACGGGCCAGGTCCACGGCGATGCGTCCACACAGCCCGCTCGTCGCGATGGCCACCAGCCCCCGCTCACCGATGCCCCCGTAGTACACAGGCTGGCCCAGCGGCCGGTACTCGTGTCCTATCAACCCGCCCGGGATGCCACTCCCCCTGAGATCGGCAGCGATCCGGGCGGGCACTTCCGGTGGGGACTCGACGGGAATCAAGACGAACTCGGGCTTCGGCAACTGCGGCAGGGGCTGACTCACGGGAGAATCCTCGCCCGATGGACCGCCCGGCAACACCCACCGGCCCGCGAGACTCTCTGCGAGAACTGCTGAGATGTCGCCGGTGCAGGCGGGAGTGACCGCCTGCCGGGAACGCAGGCCGAAGATCAGTTCTCGCAAATCGTACGTTTCCTGCCGGAGTTGACCAGGATGACAACGACTTCCTGGCCGGGCAGCGGTCAGCGATCAGCGATCAGCGGGCGATCGTGATGGCGAAGGGCGTGAGTCCGTTGGAGCGGATGACGTGCGGTACGAACAGGATCGCGGCCTCCGTGGCGCGGGCGGTGATGATTCCGCCGAGGTCGGTGATCCATTCCGTGCGCCAGCCGAGGCCGATGAGCAGGTCGCGGACGGTCCGCTTGGCCTGTGGGTCGTCGCCGGAGAGGAAGGCTTCGGGTGCCTGGGTGAGGGTGGCCGGGGCGGTCATCACGGGGAAGAGCATGGTGTTGAGCGTCTTCACGACACGTGTTTCGGGCAGTGCTTCCTGGAGTTGTTCGGCGAGGCTCGAACCGGGGTAGAGCAGGTCGGCGGGGAGGCCGTCGGGGCCGTCGACGGTGGCGTTGGAGACGTCGACGAGGATCTTGCCGCGCAGTTCGTCGCGCAGGGCGGCGAGTCGGTCCAGCGAGCCGGCGCCCGGTGTGGCGTTGATGACGATCCGGGCGGTGCGGGCCGCGTCCGCGGCGGCGCCCGGCGTCCGGTCCGCCACCCTCACCTCGTGCCCCGCCCGGGTGAGGGCGGTGGCCAGGGTGCCGCCGACGCGGCCGTTTCCGAGGACGGTGATCGTGGTCATGGTTGTTCGGTTCCTCCGTGTGTGCGGGTGGTGGTGCGCGGTCAGCGGGTGAGGGTGGCGACGGCCTGGGTGTGGATGCCGGGCGCGGCGGCCAGGAAGCTCTCGCTGCGCGGGGTCCAGGGGCGGCCCTCGGCGTCGGAGATCCGGCCGCCGGCCTCGGTGACGAGCAGTGTTCCGGGCAGGAGGTCCGCGCGGGCGCCGGCGAACTGCCAGAAGGCGTCGATCCGGCCGGCGGCCACGTCCAGCAGGTGCAGGGTGGCGGGGACGGCGGTGCGGACGACGAGTGCGTCGAAGAACATGGCGGTGACCGAGGAGCCGACGCGGCGCACGACGTCGTCCTTCTCGTCGGGCCGGGCCTGGCTGGTGGCCACGATGCTCAGGCCGAGGTCCGTGGTCGGGGCGACATTGAGCGGCCGGCCGTCGAGGTGGGCGCCCGCGCCGGTGAGTGCGGTGTAGGTATCGCCGGTCATCGGCAGGTGGACCGCGGTGAGCACGGGCCGGTTGTCGCGCACGAGGGTGGCGGTCACCGCCCACTCCGGCAGGGCGTGCAGATGGTTGATGTTGCCTTCGGCCGGGTCCACGACCCACCATTCCCCGGGCGGCAGCGCCCCGCCGTCCAGTTCGTCCTCCACCCAGCCGGCGCGCGGGCGCAGGTGGGTGAGGCGGGGACGCAGGATGTCGAGGGCCCTGTCGTCGTTCGCGGCGAGCGCGCGCATCAGCTCTTCGCGGGTCTGGTAGCGGGCCACCTCCCCGAAGCGCTCGCGCAGCGCGGATCCGGCCAGGCGCACGGCGAGCGCGGTCCGGTCGAGCAGCTCGGCGTCGGAGGCGGCCTCAAGGGTTTCAGGAATGGTCGAACTCCCTTTGGAAGGTGGGGTGTTGAGGCGTATGGGGCGAGCTGTGTGCTCCGGTCCCGCGCTCTGGTGTCGAAGGTATAGAGCCCTTTGATTAACTTCAAATGCATGTAAAGCACGGCTAGGATTACTCGTATGCAATTGGATTTGAACCTCCTGGCCGCGCTCGACGCGCTGCTGGAGGAGGGCAGTGTGGCCGGGGCGGCCGCGCGCCTGCATGTCACCGCCCCCGCGATGAGCCGGAGCCTCGGCCGGATCCGGCGCACGACCGGGGACCAGATCCTGGTGCGCACCGGACGGACGATGACCCCGACGCCGTACGCGATCGCCGTCCGGGAGCAGGTGCACGAGCTGTTGCACCAGGTCCAGGGCGTGCTGGCACCGAGCCGTGAACTCGATCTGGCGACGCTGGAACGCACGTTCACGCTCCGCTGGCACGACTCCCTGGTCGCCCTGAGCGGCCCCGCGCTGCTCTCGGCCGCGCGCGCCGAGGCGCCGGGGGTGCGACTGCGCTTCGTCGCCGAATCGAGCCTCGACACCCCCGGGTTGCGGCGCGGCGAGGTGGACCTGGAGGCGAACGCCAATCGCCCGAGCGCGCCGGACCTCCGCGCCGAGAGCGTGGGCGAGACCCGCCTCGTCATCGTCGTCAGGCGGGGGCATCCCCTCACCCGTGGCAGGACCGTGACCGCGGAGCAGTACGCCGCCGCCGAGCACGTGAACGTCTCGCGCCGCGGCAGCCTCGGCAATGCCGTCGACGACGCCCTCGCGCCGCTCGGCCTCACCCGCCGCGTGGTCGCCACCGCGCCCACGGAAGCGGCCGCGCTGGAGTTCGCGCGCGGCTCCGATCTGCTGATCAGCGTCCCCGAGGCCACCACCCGGTCCGCGGTCGCCGACCTCGGCCTGGTCGTGCTCCCCCTGCCGCTCGAACTGCCGTCGGCGCCGGTCTATCTGTCCTGGCACCAGCGCTACGACACCGACCACGCCCACACCTGGCTACGGGGGCTGGCGCGGACCGCGCTGAGCATGCGCGGAGCGCCGTAGGCGGGCGCCGCGGCCCCGAGGAACCTGCGTGGGGGTTGCGTCGCCGGGCACGGGAAAGCCGGTGAGTGGAGCGGCCGCCGATACCCTGGAGCAGCAGACCCGCGAGGGCGGAGGCGACGGAGAGGGCCAGGGTGTAGCCCGTCGGCGCCCACGCCGCCGCCCCGGCGGAGAGCGCGCCGGGGCGGCGTGGCGCACATCGCGGGTATGCAGGCCCGCGGCGAGCCCGTACGGCGTGCCGTTGGCGATCTCGACGGCCTCCTCGTCGGTGTCGAACGGCAGCACCGTGACGACCGGGCCGAAGATCGCCTTCTGCGCGATGAGGAATCGCGGATCGCAGAACCGACTGTGTGCGGCGGCGGTGGGCGCGGCGAGGCGGCGGGCGGCGGGCACGGGGCATTCCGGGAAGTCGGTGGGCGGTCTGTCCCAACTCCGGCCCCCGCGCGGGTGTCCGCATGCCTGTCCGGATCGGCGCTCCGGTGTTCAGATCTGCCAGGAGCGGAGCCGGTCCGCGGCCCCGTAGACGTCCGTCTTGCCGGAGATCAGATCGCGGGCGAGGTCCACCAGCGCGCCGTACGGCGGATCGATGCCGGCGCCGCTGACGAACATGTAGGCGACCGCGGTGGCGCAGGCGAAGCGGGCGTTGGCCGCGGGCAGCGGCTTGAGCAGGGCGAGGGTGTGCAGCAGGGCGGCGGCCCGCCAGGCGGGGTCGGAGTCCACGCCGAGCCTGGGCGGGTCGACCCGGTGCCGGGCGACGGCGGCGACCAGCGCGGAGAAGTCGTCGACCGTGGGCTGCTCGGGCAGGACCTCTTCATGCCGCTGGAGCAGCCACGGGACATCGATGTGGATGACGGGCTGCATCACTCAGGCGGCCTCGCCCCGTGCGGGCGGCTCGTCCTCGGGGAACGCGGCGGCGAACTCCTCGGCGTGCGTGGTGAAGAAGCTGCGGAACGCCGCGGCGCCCTCCTTCAGCGCCCGGTGCCGGGCGATGTCGGCGGCGGCGGCCTCGCGGACGAGGGCCTTCATCGACGTACCGCGCTCCTTGGCGATCTGCCGCAGGTCCTCTAGTTCCCGGTCACTGAACTCCACGTTGAGAGCTGGCATGGACCAAACGGTACCGCTCGGGTACTCACCAGTAAATTGCCGCAGGTCAGGTCATCTCCGATGCGGTACCGGCGCAGGCCCCGGGGCGCCCGCCCGGCACCGGTCCGGCTCCGGCGCGTACCGCATACTTCACCCACGATCCGCCCCGCCCCGGTGGCCGCGCCGCGCGGCGCGCTCTACCCGCGGCTGCTGCCCCTCGCCCACGACCGGGCGGCCCGCCTCGGCCGCCCGGCGCCCTGGCCGGACACCCTGGAGGAGCGCCTGGCCCGCTGCCACGCCGCGGGGTGAGCACCGTACGATCCGGACCGCGGCGGACGCCGGGGCCGGTGTTCCACGACGCGAGCTGACCCCCACCCGCCGCAGGTGCCCGCCCCTGCCGGGGCCTGGCGTCCACCGGTGTGCGGAAAGCACTAGGCTGGGGGACGCGAGGGGTGCCACCTGTTCACTGTGAGTGTGCGCTTGGGAGCGGCGACGATGAGCCGGGTCTATCCGTTCGACGAGGCGGCGACGGCCCGAGCTGTCATCGATGACGACGGAACGCTGGTGGAGTGGAACGAGGGCGCGCGGCGCCTGCTCGGCCACCCCGCCGACGCGGTCGTGGGCCGCCCCGCCACGCGGCTGCTCAGCGGGCCCGCCCCCGCGCTGCCCCGGGACTCCCGCTGGCACGGCACGCTCGCCGTGCGCCACCTCGACGGCCGCAGCGTCGACGTCTGGCTGCTCGCCCGGTACCGCCCGGCGCCCGACGGCGCGGGGAACCGGTGGATCCTGGTCACCCCGGTGCCCCGCACGGAGCCGCCCGCCGGAGACGATCCGCTGGGCGAGGCGGGCCTGATCCAGTCGCCGTGCGCGATCGCGGTCTACGACGAGGAGCTGCGGCTGCGCCGGATGAACGACGCCATGTCCGTGGTCTCCGGGCTGCCGGAGGACCGGGCGCGGGGGCTGCGGTTCACGGAGCTGGTCGACGGTCCGCAGAGCGAGGAACTCGCGCGGGGCATGCGCGAGGTGCTGGCCACCGGCCACCCGCTGGACGTGCGGACCTTCATGCGGGCGGGCGGCGAGAGCCGGGCGCACGCCTGGCTCGCCCGGATGGCGCCGGTGCACGACCGCGCGGGCCGGGTGCGGGGCGTGTGCCTGGCCGCGCACGACGTCAGCGACAGCCACCGGGCCCGGCAGCGCCTCCAGCTGGTCAACGAGGCGAGCATGCGCATCGGCACCACCCTCGACGTCACCCGGACGGCGCAGGAACTGGCCGACATGTGCGTCCCCGCGCTCGCCGACTTCGTCACCATCGACCTGCTGGACCCCGAGGAGTACGGCGGTGAGCCCCCGGCCCGCGTCGCCACCCCGGTGACCCTGCGCCGCGCCGCCCACCGCTCGGTCCTGGACGGGGTGCCGGAGGCGGTGATGGAGCCGGGGCAGACCGAGCGCTATCCGGGCGGCTCCCCGCAGGCCGACTCGCTGACCGCGGGCCACACCATCATCGCCTCCAGGACCGCGGGCGACATGAGTCCCTGGATGAACTGGAACAGCGCCCGCACCCGGCAGGTGCGGGTCTTCGGCATCCACTCCACGATGTCGGTGCCGGTGCGGGCCCGCGGACTCACCCTGGGCGTCGCGGTCTTCATACGGCACCGGCGCCCGGACGGCTTCGACGCCGACGACCGGATGCTCGCCGAGGAGATCACCGCCCGGGCCGCGGTCTGCATCGACAACGCCCGGCGCTACTCGCGCGAGCGGGAGACCGCCCTCGCCCTGCAACGCAGCCTGCTGCCCCGCACCCTGCCGCGCACGGCCGCGCTGGAGGCGTCCTCCCGTTATCTGCCGGCGGCGCGCGCGGGGGTGGGCGGCGACTGGTTCGACGTGATCCCGCTGTCGGGGCTGCGGGTCGCGATGGTCGTCGGGGACGTGGTCGGGCACGGCGTGCAGGCCTCGGCCGCCATGGGCCGGATGCGCACCGCCGTGCGCACCCTCGCGGACATCGACCTGGCCCCGGACGAACTGCTCACGCACCTGGACGACCTGGTGATACGGCTCGCGGAGGAGACCGGCCGGGACGGCAGCACCGGTGAGGTCGGCGCGACCTGTCTGTACGCGGTCTACGACCCGGTGTCGCGGCGCTGCACGCTGGCCCGCGCCGGGCATCCGCCGCCCGTCGTGCTGCCGCCGGGCGGCCGCCCGCACCAGCTGGACCTGCCCGCGGGCCCGCCGCTGGGCCTCGGCGGGCTGCCGTTCGAGTCCGCCGAGGTGGACCTGGCGGAGGGCACCGTGCTCGCGCTGTACACGGACGGTCTGGTCAAGTCCCGGGACGGGGACAGGGACGCGGGGCGCGCGATGCTCTTCGAGGCGCTGAGCGCGGGCGCCGGTTCGCTGGACCTCTCCTGCGACCGGATCCTGCACACCCTGCTGCCGTCCGGCGGCGCCGCCGACGACGTGGCGCTGTTGCTGGCCCGCACCCAGGGGCTGCCCGCCTCCCAGGTGATGACCTGGGACATCCCGGCGGACCCGGCGCTGGTCGCGCCGATCCGCAAGCAGGTGGTGGAGCAGCTGGACGTATGGGGGCTCAGCGAGGCGTCGTTCACGGCGGAGCTGGTGGTCAGCGAGCTGGTCACCAACGCCATCCGCTACGGCGCCCATCCGATCCGGCTCCGGCTGATCCATGACGCGGCCACGCTGATCTGCGAGGTCTCCGACACCAGCCACACCGCCCCGCATCTGCGCCGGGCCAAGACCTTCGACGAGGGCGGCCGGGGGCTGCTGCTGGTCGCCCAGCTCACCCAGCGCTGGGGCAGCCGGCACACCGGGGACGGCAAGACGATCTGGGCGGAGCTGCCGCTGTTCGAGGAGGAGGACCAGCCGCCGGTCAGGGGCTCGTGAGCCAGGGCCGTACCTGTCTGCGGGCCTCGTGCAGCCGGGACTTGAAGGTGCCGAGGGGGACACCGGCGCGTTCGGCGGCCTCGGCGTAGTCGAGCTGGCAGATGTCCCGGTAGACCAGCGGCGCGACCAGTTGCGGGTGTTCGCGCTCCAGCCGTTCCAGCGCCTCCAGCAGGTCCACCCGGGAGCCCGCGATGACGCTCGTGGTGCGCGGGTCGACGGCGTGCGCCGGCTCGATGGCGGCGGGCTGCTCGGCGGCCCGCCGCTTCAGCTCGCGATATTTCTGCCGGCAGCAGTTGGCGACCACGGTGTACAGCCAGGTGCTGAAGCGGCTGCGGCCCTCGAAGGTGCCGATGTGCCGGGCCACTTGGAGCAGCACGTCCTGGGCGGCCTCCTCGGCGTCCTCCCGGCAGGGCAGGAAGCGTCCGCAGCGGCGTACGACGTCGGGCCGCAGTTCGGCCAGCAGCCGGTCCAGGGCCGCCGGGTCCCCGGCGGCGGCATGCCGGGCGAGTTCCTCCACCGGCGCCTCGTCCTGCACGTCACGCCCCCTTCGAGTCGATCTCAGGGCAGGCATGATAGTCGTATGCACTCCCTGGAGCGGATCGGCCGCTACCGTCTCGAACGGCCGCTGGGCACCGGCGCCTTCGCCACCGTGTGGCTCGCCCACGACCCGGAGCTTCAGGCCCCGGTGGCGGTGAAGGTGCTCGCCGAGAACTGGTCGCACCGGCTGGATGTCCGGGAGCGCTTCCTGTCCGAGGCGCGGCTGCTGCGCCGGGCCGGTTCCAGCCGGGTGGTGCAGGTCTACGACATCGGTGAACTCCCCGACGGACGGCCGTACTTCGTGATGGAGTACGCCGACGGCGGCACCCTCGCCGAGCTGCTGCGGGACGGCCCGTTGCCGGTGCCGGACGCGCTGGCGCTGACGGCACAGGCGGCGCGGGCGGCCGCCGCGCTGCACGAGGCGGGGATCGTGCACCGCGACATCAAGCCGACCAATGTGCTGCTGCACACCGCCCCGGACGGCACCCGGCGGGTGCTGCTGGCCGATCTGGGGCTCGCCAAGAGCCTGGCGCAGGGCTCGGTGCTGACCCTGGCGGCGGGCTCGGCGGGCTATCGGCCGCCGGAGCAGGCGGAGCCCGGCGCGGGCATCGACGAGCGGGCCGACGTCTACAGCCTGGGCGCGGTCGGCTACGAGCTGGTCACCGGGAGCGTGCCGGGGCCGCCCGGCAAGGTGGTGCCGCCCGCGCGGCTGCGGCCCGGCCTCGGCGACGACGTGGCGCGGGCGCTGCTGCGGGCG
>NZ_JBMJCT010000039.1:0-34604 GCF_049222185.1 Streptomyces sp. LaBMicrA B280
CCCCCGCGGAGCGGGGTATGTCCCGGCAAGCCGGGACATAGAGCGCGAATTGCGCAAGCGCAATTCGGATTCCCGCGCAAGCGCGGGAATGGAATTCCGCAAGCGGAATTCGGGACGGAATGCAATTCGCGCAAGCGCGAATTGGAGGCGACCGCGCAAGCGCGATCACCCGGACTGGCTACGAGGGGAAGGCGCATCACGCGCGGGCCTGTGTAGTGTAGAGCTTGGGGTTACTGCCTACCACCCCCGCAACGAGGGTGACGGACCGTCGGCCCGATCGGATGCCGGCCCCACCACAGTGACGGGCTCCGCTGCGCTCCGCCCGAACCCTTCCCCCACCTTCGAAACCGGCCGATCGCGTTCACCAATACCCCGCCAGCATACCTTATGAACCGTGCGTGTGGGGCGGGATTTAGCCAAGTATCAGCCTACAGGGGGAAACTGTCGCATGGATGATGCATCACGGGTGTCAGGTGTGTAGAGTCTGGGACCAGACACCACCACCCCGGCCCGCCACTCACCGCGTCGGACTCTCATTCCTATTACGCGTCACATTCCGCGAAAAGGAGAACACGGGAATGACCGTGAAACTGCGTGAACACCAGATTGAGGCCGTAGCCGCCATCGTGCGCGGCCTCGATATCCCGCCGGGCGGCATTCCCTGGAATGGTCTGCGCGGGCAGGTGCACGCCGCGTGCGGGACGGGAAAGACCATCATCGCGGCGGCCTCCGCGAAGCGGATTGTGCCCAAGGGCCGCGTTCTCGTGGTGGTGCCGACCCTGGATCTCCTGGCGCAGACCGTGAAGGCGTGGAGCGGCGCCGGGCACAAGGGGCCGGCCGTCATGGTGTGCTCGCCCCTGGACGACCCGGAGCTGTTCCACCTGGGGGTCCGGAGCACCACGAACCCCGTGCAGCTGGCGCTGTGGCACTCCACGGGGCCGGTGACCATCTACGCCACCTACGCGTCGCTGGGCGTGCTGGTGGAGGCGTTCGAGGGTGCCTACGGGCAGAAGCTCGCCCCGGTGGACCTGGCTGTGGTCGATGAGGCGCACCGGACCAGTGGGTCGATGGGGAAGGCGTGGGCGGACATCCACGACCAGACGAAGATCCCGGCGCACCGCCGGCTGTACCTGACGGCGACGCCGCGGATCTGGGAGGAGCGGCTGAACCGCGAGGTCGCCGAAGGGGTGCGCGATCCGCTGCCGCGCGAGATGGCGGCCTCGATGGACGACGAGAAGGTCTTCGGGCCGGTCCTGTACAAACTCTCGTTGGCGTCGGCGGTGTCGCGGAAGCTGCTGGCGCGGTACCAGATCATCGTCCTGGAGCTCCAGGACCCGGTCGTCACCCCGGACCGGCTGATGGGCGAGGAGCGGCACACCGAGGAGGTCCGCGGGCAGCGCCTCGGGGCGCTCCAGGCGGCGCTGTTGCACACGATGGAGCAGCACAACCTGTCGACCTGCATCACCTTCCACCACCGGACCATAGAGGCCGCGGCGTACGCGGAGGGCCTGGAGCGCGTGGCCAAGCGGCTGCACGCCGACCAGCCCGAGAAGTACCCGGCCGAGATCTGGGCGGACTGGCTGTGCGGCGAGCACATCCCGGAGCGCCGGCGGGACGTGCTGGGCAAGTTCGGCTCCACCGCCCGGCGCGCGGTCCTGTCCAACTGCCGCGTCCTGGGCGAGGGCGTGGACATCCGGGCCGTGGACTCCGTGGCCCTGCTGGACCCCAAGGGCGCCCCGCACGACATCGTGCAGGCGATCGGCCGCGCGCTGCGCCAGAAGCCCGGACAGGGAAAGCTCGCCTCGTTGATCGTGCCGGTATTCCTCCAGCCCGATGAAAGCCCGGAGGATATGTTCACCTCCGGCTCGTACAAGCCGTTGGTGAAGGTTCTTGAGGGTCTGCGGGCTCACGATGAGGAAGCCGTGGAATTGCTGGCGATTCCGCAGGAGCCTCAGAAGGACGTCGCGCAGCCCTCCGAATACATCGGTTCCGCTCCTGCCGATAACGAGGAAGAAACCCGTCTGCTGCTCCGTTTTGCGGCTCCGCGTGATCCGGTGATGGTCGCCAACTGGGTGTCCTTCAACGTGATCGACACGGAGCGGCAGGACTGGGCGCGCGGCTGGGCGAAGCTCAAGGAGTACGCGGAGCGCGAGGGCCACGCCCAGGTGCCGTACGAGCACAAGGAGGGCGCGTTCCCGCTCGGGCAGTGGGTCGCAGAGCAGCGACGGGCGTACGGGGCCGGGCAGATGAACGGCCGGCGCGCGGCGCGGCTGGAGAAGCTGGGCATGGCCTGGTCGGTGGCCGACGCGCGGTTCCAGGAGAACCTGGCGGCGGCCCGGGTCTACTTCGCGGAGCACTGGACGCTGTGCGCTCCGAGGTCGGCAGCCGCGCTCGACAAGCCGGTCGGGCAGTGGCTGTCCAACCTACGCCGTCCCGGTGCACTGGCCGAACACCCGGAGTGGGAGACGGCGTTGGCGGCCGTGGACGAGGACTGGAACCCCGAGTGGTCGGCGGAGTGGCAGCGGCACTTCGCCACGCTGCGCGAGCTGGTGCGCGACGAGGAAGGCCCGGCGGAGGTCCTGCCCGGCTTCACCGTGCACGGTATGGACGTGGGCAAGTGGCTGGCGAGGCAGCGCAGGCCCGAGGTATGGGCGGCCTTGGCCGACGGGCAGCGCGAGCGCCTGGAGGCCATCGGCGTCACCCCACTCGCCCCGGCCCCGGCGCCGGTGGAGCCGGACGGGTCCGCAAAGCCGTCCACGACGCCCGTGAGCGCCTTTGAGAGGGGCGTTGCGGCCCTGGCGCAGTACAAGGCGCGCACGAACTCTCTGGTGGTCCCCAGGGGCCACGTAGAGGTACTGCCAGATGGCACGGAGGTCAAGCTCGGCATCTGGCTGTCGAACAGCAAGAGCAGGCGCGCCAAGTTGAGCGCGGACAAGCTCGCCGCGCTCGCCGGCCTCGGGCTGGAGTGGGCAGCGGCGTGATGTGGGGATCCACCACCGATCTCTTGGCCGGAGTGTGGTGGTGGATCCCAGTAGACGTAGGCGATACGTCTAACTCAGAGAGTGACGTAAAGCTGGGGGATTTGTGCAACGCGTCCCCCAGCTTTTTCCTGTGACTGAGGCCACTCATAGTGACTGTTTGGTAACGCGAGACACATCGGCTGTTCGTCCAGGATGATGCGGTCAAAGCAACGGCTGATCGATCGGCTGGCACTTAACCCTTGGCCGGAGTGGGTGCTGGTCGGTTGGCAACAAGTAGAGGTAGGCGAACATGCGCGCTCCGCGCATGGGGGAGGGCGCGCTGCCAGACGGCGCGTCGCTTCCCCCTTCAAAGGTCACGCGGGCCAAGGCCGGCGTAGCTGCTCTCGGCCTGGTCCTGGTCGAATCCCCGTACGTCGTTTCGTACCCACCAGCGGCGAGGGAGTGGCTGACACGCCTCGCCCCGCACGCCATGGCGCCCATCGTCTTGTGGTTGATCTGGCCTTGGGTTGCTCTGGTCTTGATCCGTTCCTGGAGAGGTGTCAGGTCAATCGTGGCCCGTGCGGTCAAGGCTGTGGTGACGTACTTCGTCGTCAAGGCGGACGAAATCCGCGAAGAACGCAGGCGCGATGGTCGTGACGACATCGCTCCCCCAGGCTTCGCCGCTTTTTCGGGCGAGTCCGTCGCTCAGGGTCCGGATAGTGCCGTACTGGACGGTCAGACGGGCGACGTAACCGGTGTGAGCTCAGGCGCATGAGCGGCGAGCGGGACGTCACCAGTGAGATGGCTATGCAGTGGTTCCGGGAGAAGTTCCGCGACACGTTGAGTCGGATGGACAGCAGCCTTGGTCTGTACGAGGCCATGGCCCATCTGCCTGAGCGCCAGTTTGACGTTGTGGTCCTGCACCACATCCTCGGCTATGACACTCACCACACAGCAGAGGTGTTGGGGGTGAACGAGGTTACGGTTCGTTCCCACCTTCGGCACGCGAAGAGACGTATCGCTTCGCACATGGGCCTGTTCGTCGACAGTGACCCTGTGCCGTATGACTGAGCGGGCTGCGCGGGAGCTCCACGCCACGCTGCACGAAGCCGGAGTCCCGGGAGGACAGACCTCACGGGGCTCCGTGGCGTTGTACAGCGGGCGCTACTGCACCAGCGCTCCGAGGGCCTGCTCGGCCATCTGGACCCCCATCGTGGCGGCCATGGTGGTGCCGACCTCCAGGAGCTTGTGAGCGCCCACGTCACGTCCAGCAGATGGACCCGGTCCACGCGCAGCGGAACCCGGCGCGGTGTGATCGGTGCGTAGGCGGCCGTTGAGGCGGTCCGAGCCGGCGGCCCCGTAGGCGTGCCGTGGATAGGTGCGGCCGGTCGCTGGAGGGCCGCACAGCGGCGTCACCACGGGTTTTGCGGATCGCCGTGCGGACCCGGTCTGTCAGCGCGACGGCCTCCGTCTCGGGCCACACGTCCACGACGACGCCCGCGATGGTGCCGGTGGGCGGCCCGACCTGCGTCGTCAACGGCTCGACGTCGGCCAGCGCTTCGTCCTCATGGATCCTGAGGAGGCCGACGACCCCGCCAAGGTGCAGGAAGTGCGGGACTTCATCAACCGGTGGACCGCCGAGCGCGAAGCGATGGACATCGAGCTGGGCGGCATCGCCCGGGCAAGTAACCCGAGCCTCGACGACTGAGCACCTGTGCGCCGCGGCAGGAGCACCCCACCTCGACTGTGTCGCTCGGAGAGTCCGTGGCCACCTCGGACGCACCGTGCCCGGCAGCGGCGACGTCGCGCCCGACCAGGCGACGTTCGGCCGGGCCGTAAATACACGGGGCCTCGGAGATGTCTTCATTCCCCGGGGCCCGTGGTGTGTCCGGACGTGGGCCAGATCTTCCCGGCTGCCGTGGCGGTGAGCCAGTCGGCGGCTTCGGCGTCGGTCAGCAGCGGCACCTGAGCCAGGTGGGCGTCGCCGTCCTGGACGACGTGGACGCGGCCGAGTGGGCGTGTGGCAGAGGGCTGGACGTTCATCACGAGAGGGCTGACCAGGCGGTGACGAGCCTCGTCAAGCTGACCGCCTTGTTCGGCGGTCGCGCCGCGAGACGCCTTACTGCCTGCCTGGTTGCGGGTTCTACAGGTCGGGGTGGCCCAGGGTCCGGGTGAAGCGGTAGGCCGTGCGGGGGCTGATGCCGAACAGGTCGCCGAGGCGTTTGACGTCGCCACCGGTGGCCTGGGCTTCGTGCAGGAGGCGGTCGTTACGCAGGGCACGGATCGTGAGGTGAGGGCCGAGGTGGAGATTGATCCAGCGGTGGCCGACGGGCGCGCTGGTGGTGGCGCTGCGGAAGTGGACGAATAGGTGGGGGTTGGCGGTGGTGGGCCAGTGCCGGCGGCGGTGGTCGAGGTAGGCGGCCAGGCGCACGTACACGGGTTCGGCGAGCGGAACCCGGCGGCCGTCGACGTCCAGGTGATCGTCGTGGACGTGGGTGAGGTGCAGGTGCCGGATCTGGTGGGCGGACAGGCCGTGGAAGGCGACCAGCGCTGACAGCAGCGCCCGGGCCGGGTCGGCGCAGTCCAGGGCGGCGCGGATGTGCCCGACCTGTTGGGGCAGCGGGATGGTGGGGTCGGGAAAGCCGGTTGTGACCTGGCTGGCCGGGTTGGTGAAGACCAGGCGTCGGGCTTTGAGGACGGACTCCTCAACGAGCCTGTTCGGCAGGGGTGGCCCAGTTCATCTGCGTGCCATCGGCAGCACCGTGCGCATGAGTTGTTCACCGCGTGTGGTGATGGCCTCGAAGTGGCTGCGGTTCATGGCAGCGAAATTGGTCGGGTAGGTGGCGACCGCGCTGCGGGGAACGAGGTCGGCTGGTGGTGCGGGCAGGCGTTCGTCCTTCATGCCGAGGTAGGCCAGGGCGAAGCCCTCGATGCGTCCGCTCGCGGCCCATTCGTGCAGGCGTGCCCGGGCGGAGTCCTGCGCCTTGCGGTGGACGGTGGCGAAGGAACGGTTGAGACGCCCGAGCATGAAGTGCGGTGCTTTCACCGTCAGTTCGCCCTGCCCTGCGTCGCAGGAGATGATGAAGGGCACATCGTAGACGTGCTGCGTGTGGTGCGGCGAGCGTCCGGGTTCCAGGACGGACAGGCCGAGGTTGTCGTAGACGCCGCCGTCGGTAAGCAGCACGGTGTGCTGCTGCTGGTCTCCGCCTGCGCGCTGGAAGGTGAAGGTGCGTTCCAGGGCTGGCAGGAAGGCGGGGTATGCGGCGGAGGCGGCCACGGCAGTGGCGACGTGGATGGGTTCGGTGATGGCGCCGTAGCGGGAGCAGCCGCTGCGAGCGCTGCCGAAGCGGACAGCGTTGGTGGTGGCCAGGTCGGTGGCGGTGAGGACGACGTCGAGGCCGGGATGGGTGACGTCAGCCATGATCTTGGTGTCGAACGCCTTGCGGGTGAGGACGGCGGCCAAGGCGTCGGTCCGGTTGGCGGGGCGGGCGACGCTTACGGTGTTCCCGCGTGAGAGTACCTGGCGGGTGCCGGCCCGGGTGGCTGCGGTGAGGTTGCGTACCACCGCGGAGGGCCTGAACGCCTGGCGTGCGATGTCCCATTGCAGTCCGGAGCGCAGCAGGTCGGTGGTGCGGGCGTCGAAGTCGGCGAAGTCTGCTGGGCCGTAGGCCCACAGGGCGGCGAGAAGGGAGCCGCCGGAGATGCCGGACACGACGCGGATGCGGTCGAGGAGATCACAGTCGTTCAGGGCGCGCAGGCAGCCGAGGTGGAAGGCGGCGGCGCGGGAGCCGCCGCCGGACAGCGCGAGGCCGATGGTGCGCGTCACGGGCGGGTCGCCTTGTCTGGGGGCGGGACGGGACTGAAGGGACTGTGGGGACGGGTTGAGTAGCCGCCGGGCCACCACGTCGCGGAGCCGAGGTGGGCGGGTGGCGCTGCAGCGGGGGGTATGGCTTGGGCGGGTCCCGTACGGGTGGCCAGGTGTGCGTAAAGATCGGGGCCATCCCCGGTGGTGAGCCACTTGTGCCAGATGGGGGCGGGCCCTCCGGCGATGAGGACGAGGGCGCGGGTGGGGGCGTCGTCCAGGGGCAGGGTCAGGCGGGTCATCGCGGCGCGGTCGGTGGGGCTGGGCTGTGCCGGGGAGTGCGGGTGGGTGTGCCACATGCCCAGGAAGCGGCTGATGTTGCCGGTTGTCTTCCGGCAGGCGGCGAGGTGGCGGCTGACGCCGTCCAGGCCGTGCTGGAAGTAGGTCTCGGTCAGCAGGGAGTCCGGGGGCGGGCCGGTGGCCTCGTCGACGGAGATCACGCCGGTGGCGTCGTCGATGGCGCCGAGCAGGGTGCCTCCGGACTCCACGCGCGGGCCACGGACGCGGGCGCCTCGGCGGGCTTCCGCGCGCATCTCGGCAAGGGCCGCGGGCGTGATGCGTACGTCGTAGCCGGTGGCCTCGTCCGTGACGACGGTGTCGTTGGACCAGCTCAGCCAGCGCGGCCCGGTGGGCTGGGTGCTGGTGGGGCCGGTGGGCATGCGGACGATGAGCGTGGCCATGGTGTGCCCGTCGGCGGGGCTGGCCAGGGCGTGGAGTATGCCGGTCGTGAGCTGTCCGGCCAGTGCTGTGACGTCCGCAGCCGATCCGGTGAAGGTGGCGTCCGAGCAGCCGGGTTCGGGCTGGAAGAGCTCCGTGCGGGGCTTGGTGGGGAAGAAGTCGTCGATCAGGTCGTCGAAGGTGTCTCTGAGGTCGGTGTGCGCGGCCAGCGCGGTGCGGCGCAGGACATCGGTGCCGCCGCCGGTCGCGCCGGGAAGCGAGAGGGCGGCGATGCCGCGGGTGGCCTGGTGGCCGATCATCAGGGTCGCCAGGGGCGGCCACGGAATGGGATCGGTGCGGCGGGCGCGTTCGAGGTGGGCGCGGACGATGCGGTTGGCGGTGCAGTCCAAGATCAGGTCGAAGGAGTGCAGGTCCAGGTCTGCCCACCGGGTGGTGACGTCGCCGAGGAGTGCCTCGATGCGGGTGTGGTGGGGGTCGATCCGTTGGAGGCGGTCGGCCAGGACGCTCGCCTTGGGCAAGCCAATGTCGGCGTCCGTGTAGGGCTGTCGGGTCAGGATGCCCGGGTGGACGAGCCCGTGGTCGGCGATCGTGAGGTGCGCGGCGCCGGCACGTGCGCACATGTCGGCCACGGGGCCGCCCAGGGCCCCGGCTCCGAGGACGAGGACGCGTTTGCCGCGCAGCCAGGCCGCGGGGGTCGCGTGGTCGCGGCGGACCGTGACCTCGGGCCGGGCCTCGTACACGCGCATCCACCGGGTGGGCAGGCTGGTGAGCCATTCTGTGCCGAATTCAATGACCTTGTCGCCGAGTTCTGCCAGCCGGGGGTGGCCGCTGAGGGCTGTGTCGGCGGTCAGGCGCCCGAGCTGATCGGCGAAGTCGGGCAGGTGCCAGGCCACCAGGTGGGTCTGGCGCGGCCCGTCGCCGGCGATGCCCCGCGAGGGGGTGCCCAGCAGCAGGTGCACCGGTGCGGCCGGGACGTCTTCGTCTTCCTCGGGTCCGGCTTCGCCCTCGGGGCGGAGCAGGGTGTGGTTGTGGTCGACGACGCATCCGGTCAGCCCGAGCAGCAGCCGCGGGGTGATGTGGTCTTGGGCCAGGGCATCGACCAGTTCCCGCGCGGTGAGCGGATATTCGAAGGTCAGATGCTTGGTGGTGATGACAACTGGGGCGAGGAAGAGACGGGCATCGGCCGGAAGCCCCACGCTCTCCTGGACCTGTTGCAGGGTGGCAGGCCAGGGTTCGCCGATGGCCAGCCAGCCCACGACGTCGCATCTTCCGTCGTTGACTCGGTGCAGCAGCGCGGCCCCCAGCCAGATTTCGCCCGCCCGGGCCGTCGGCACGTCGCGGCGGACCACGAGGAGCCCCGCCGTGTGGTCGGTCGGGGTGTTCGGGGGATGCAGGGGGTCACCGGGCCGGTCCAGCTCTCCGGCGGCGGCTGCCTCGAACCAGTCCAGGAGTCGGTTGATGAACCCGTACATGCCGTCGGCCGGATCCCACTCGGTCGCCGTGGAACGGTACAGGCACACGTGGCGCCCCCAGTTGACGTGCGGTGCACCGGCGAAACGGGTGTGCCGGGTCCGCACGCTGGGCGCGGTGAAGGGAAAGTTCGGCGGGATCAGCACGGTGACCGCCTCCACGCTGCGCAGCCGCCGGCCGCCCTGCGTGCGCGGCAGGTCGGCGCAGTCGATGCTGACGCTCACCTCCGCATAGCCGGGCCGGTTGGCGGAGGCGGTCAGGTGTGTGGCCTCCACGGCTCCATGGGAGGCCTGGACGATCCGGTGGAGCTGGTCGACGGCGAGCCGCTGGCCTTCGGTGAGTTGCAAGGTGGTGCGGTGATTCACGCGTCACCGAACCCGATCTGCACCGCCGGTTCGGCCTCGTCTCCCCTGGCCTGCTGCACAGCCGACCGTGCTGCTGCCGTGCCGCGCTGCTGCGGGGCGCCGACTGCGGCGGCGAATGATGCGGCCGGGAAGCTCGCGGTGCCGAGTGCGGCCAGCAGCCGCCGGCCACCGCCCGCGGCCTTCATCACCTGGGCCTTGCTCTCCAGGCTGCTGACGTCCACGAGCTCGAGCCCGAGGCCTTCCTCCAGGGCGAAGACCACGGGGCGGGGCTCCTCCTTGGTCGGGTGCTCTCCCGTGCACAGCACCTTGTACGCGGTGATCGATTCGTAGGCGTCGCGGGCCAGCAGGTGCGGCGGGTTGTTGCCCTTCTCGTCCTTGTCGCGGAAGGGCCGCGAGCTGGCGATCACCCGCGCGTCCGGGCTCGCGTGCTTCTCGAGCTGGTCGAGAATGTCCTGCTTCAGCTCCTCCTCACCGTCCTCCCCGGGCGCGTACATGACCTTCTTGGAACAGTGGTGCGGGGAGAGGAGCACGTCCCACTCGACGCGGTCGGTACGGTCGTGGGACTCGCTGTAGTCGAGGATCTTCTTGATGGTGGGGTACGCGAGGTCGCCCAGGAGCAGCAGCCGGCCGGTCGTGCCGTCGCCGGTGCGCAGCTGGATCTGGAGCGCCAGGGAGGTGTCGTTGCGGTCGCCGGCGCAGTCGTCCTTGAAGGGGGCGTGGACGAACGCCTCGAAGGTCTCGCAGACGTCGACCCCGTCGACTGTCGTGATCGACTGCCCGGGGAAGGTGAAGTATTCGTCCGGCAGCTTCGCGTAGGAGTGGTCCTCGCGGTCCTCGTCGTAGCCGATGATCCGCACCCGGTCCCCGCTGGCGGGCTCCTTGCCGTCCTCGATGGCCTTGAGGGTGGCCACGACGCGCCGCTCGACCTCTTCCTGGAAGCAGCGCGCGTCCTCGCACATGGTCTTGTCCTCGGACAGTTCACGCCACAGCCGGGGCGTCGCCCATATCTCCCCGATCAGGACGGAGCTGTCCAGCAGGTCGCCGAAGCCGCAGCAGTGGTCCGAGTCGGCGTGCGTCAGGGCGAACACCGCCAGGTAGGGCGTCTTCCCATCGGGCTGCGGAAGGGTCTCCTCCAGGCGGTCGATGACCGCGGCGACCACCGCGCCGTCCTCGTCGGCCGCCTTCATGTCCCGCAGATCGACCTGCACCACCAGGTCGCCCCCCAGCACGATGGTGGTGGAGTCGCCCGTGCCCACCGGCCAGAACACCACGCCTCGCTCCGGAAGTTGCGTCTCGACCATGTCCTACCTCTTCACGCGATAATGATCAACCACCAGGGAAAACAGGCGTCCTCAGCCAATTCCAGGTCTACCACCTGCCACTGACAACGCGGCACGACCAGGCGTTTCACCTCAGGCCGTTCCGCAGCTCCGGCACCACCGGCTGGCCGCTTGCTGCGAACGCACGAGACGGCCGAGCGGGAAAGCGCGTGAGACTGGCCGGTCTGGTCACCGCTGTCATGCGGCGTCGCCGTCAACATCCATACCTGCTGTCCGCCAGGGGCGAACCGCCGTGCTCCAGCAGTCCCAAAGCCGGTTGGGGCACAAGACCGCCGGGAGACACTCCGACCCTGCAGGAGTGCGGGACGGTTTCGGGCAAGACCGCCCTGGGCCAACGTGGCCGTCTTGCCTGCCTGTGTACAGGTGCGACGCAGGCACACTCCCGCCTCGCCGGACGCTTCGGCGGGAAGGACGGACACGACCGCACGACTGGTCTGTGCCCGCACGCCATAATGGTCCTGTTGCAGGAGGGGTCGTGAGTCTGTCGTTTTCTCACCAGTTCAACGTTCAGGCGAATACCGCGCAAGGTGCGGCCGCCCAGTTCGGGACGAACGTGCTGGCCGGCCTCGTCGGGGGGATCGACACGTTCCGCAGCGAGTTGGAGCAACAACGGCGCTCACGCAGCCTCGGCGCCGGGATGCTCGGGGCGTTCTTGTGGGTGGACGACACTGAACTGCTGCGCCGAATCGCTGAGTTCCCATCCGCGTGCGTGGTGGTCAGCAAACAGCCGAGGAGCCCACGGTCCCTGGAGAAACTGCGCAAGGTGGCCGACGCGGTGCAGGGCGCGGCCGGCTTCCCCACCCGGGCGCTGCCCGATCTGGAGGGACTGCGCCTCCACGAGGACGGCGCGGCGCCCGTACTCGGCCCCGGCTCTGCGTCACCGGACATTCGACTGTCCGCACTGCGCAGCCTCGGTTACCGCAGGGTCGGCGACCATCTCGTCCCGATACTGCACACCAAAATGTTGCTGCTGGGTGAGCTGTGGTGGCACGACGAAGACGCGTTGGGCGGGGCGGCCGACGTCATCGGTTTCTCGCCCAGCCGACTGTGGCTGGGAAGCGCCAACGGCACGGAAAGCTCCCGCCGCAGCCTTGAGTTCGGGTTGTGGACACGGGACCCCGACCTCATGAAGGCCGCGCAGAAGTTCCTGGTCGAGGTCGTTTCCCAGTCAGAGGAACTGGATCCCGGCAGCGACACCCTTGCCCCGGACCTGGTCGAACCGGACTACGACGACGAGGAGATGCGGGAGGCGCTCACCGCGCCCGGTGACAGCTCAACCGAGGACAGCCACGAGGACGACGCATGACGCGGACAAGCGAAACCGTCGCCCCCGGGTCGCCTCGCTTCGCCTTGCACACCCTGGGCTGGCGCGCCTTGCACACCCTGGGCTGGCGCGCCTTCCAGGACCTGTGCGCAGCTGTGCTGCGAGAGGTGTGGGGGCAGTCGGTGCAGGCGTTCGCGGACTCCAACGACGGCGGCAGAGACGGTGCCTTCTACGGCACATGGCAACCGCCCCCCGTGTCCGAGGGCGTGCAGGATGTGCCGCCAGGCCCCTTCGTGCTGCAGTGCAAGCACACCAAGAGAGCGGATGCCACACTCGCCCCCTCGGAACTCGAGGACGAGTTCGCCAAGGTCCACGCCCTGGTCGATCGCGGGCTGTGCACGAACTATGTGCTGCTGACCAACGCACGGGTCAGCGGCCTGTCCGAGGAGACGATCCAGCGGCGGCTACGCACCTGCGGGGTAACGCATCCCCTGGTCCTAGACGGGCAGTGGCTGAGCGACATGATCGCCTCGCATCGAGGGCTGCGCATGTTCGTCCCCCGTGTCTACGGGCTCGGCGATCTGTCGCAGATTCTCGACGAACGCGCCTACGCCCAGGCCTCAGTGCTGATGAAGTCCGCCCCGGAACAGGTCTCCACGTTCGTCGTCACCAGCGCCTATCGCAAGGCCGCCCGCGCATTGCGCGACCACGGCTTCGTGCTGCTGCTCGGCGATCCGGCCGTGGGCAAATCCGTCATCGCCCTGATGCTGGCCATCAGCGCCGCCGACAACTGGGGTTGCGTGGCCGTCAAGCCGCGTACCTCCGACGAACTGGTACAGCGCTGGAATCCGCACGAGAAGGACCAGTTCTTCTGGCTCGATGACGCCTTCGGCGCGGTACGCCATGAGGAATTCCTCACCCACGCCTGGGCACGTGACCTGCCGCACGTGATGAGCGCCGTGAAGAACGGGGCCCGGGTCGTGCTCACCTCCCGCAACTACATCTACAACGAGGCCCGGCCCCTGCTGAAACCGTATGCCTACCCCCTACTGCACGAGCAGCAGGTCACCGTCGACGTCGCCGACCTCGCCCGCGCGGAGCGACAGCAAATCCTCTACAACCATCTCGCTGCGGGTGATCAGCCGGCGGACGTGCTCAGCCGGCTGAAACCACACCTCGAGGCCGCAGCCGACGCCGAGCCATTCCGCCCCGAAGCCGCACGGCGCCTCGGCCTCCAGGCATTCACCACCGGCCTGTCCCTGACTCGCGACAGCATCACGACCTTCATGGCCCGTCCCCGGCAGCTCCTGACCGATGTCTACGACCAACTGGACGCCCACGCTCACGCAGCCCTTGCCCTCGTGTACGCCACAGGGCAGGACAAGGGGCTGCCCAGCCCTCTCACCCTTGATCCGGCCCAACGCGACATCATCGAACGGGCCGGCGCCTCACCTGGCGCAACCAGCCGGGCCATGGCCACGCTCACCGGCACCTTCCTCACCGAGGCCGCCGCCCTCGACGGACAGACATACTGGTCATTCCACCACCCCACACTGCGGGAGGGCTTCGCCGCCTGGCTGACCACCCAGACCCACTTGCTGCCCATCGTCCTCACCGGCATGACCGACCAGGCCCTGCTCTCCCGCACGCACTGCCTGCCCGCCGACGGTGGCCAGCGCCAGGGCACTCTCCTGCGCATCCCGCCGCCTCTGTACCAGGCGACAGCACAGCGGATCTCCGTGCTGCGCCGGCATCGCCGCAGCCCCGACATATTGTGGTGGGAGGAGTACGAGCGTCAGCGAAGGGTCCTCTCCTACCTGTGGCAGAACAGCAGCGACGGCTTTCTACACGCCTACCTCGCAGAAGATCCCGAACTCCACACAGAACTCCTGGACTTCGGTGCACCAGCCAAAGACGATCCTCACCCAAGGGTCCTGGCTCGCCTCTACGGCGCCGGTCTGCTCCCCGAGGACGTCCGGAGAGCGGCGATCGCACACATGACAGACCTGGCCGTCACGGGACCCGACGCATCGTGGATCGAGGACGAGGACTGGCAGAAGCAAGCGTGGCACGTTCTCCTTACGGACGAGGAACGCGAGAACCTCTTCGAACAGGTACGCCGTGAGCTCGTCCCCTGCCTTGAACAACGTGTAGATGACTGGGCCTCGGAGTTCGACGGCGATACAGACAACGACCCCGTCGACGACGCGCTGTTCTGGTACAGCCAAGCCTTCGAGCGACGGCTGGACAACGCCGCGGTCAGTGAGTTCGCCCAGGCACGCGACTTCTACAACCAGATCCGCGAGGACCCGGATGAAGCCCCACGCGACTGGGCCCCCCGAGCCTCCGCCCTCCCGACGAAAGACGCCACAGAACACCCGACCAATCCCGGAACAGCGCAGTCTTTTCGACGACATCGATCACTGACACGGCCAGAACACCGCCCAGACCTCACGTCCCCTGGGGACTACAGGAAGTCTCAGTACAACTGCGGACTTCTCATCCAACTTGCGGTACCACAGGTCAACGCTCTACAGCTGGCAGAGAAGCACCCCGATATACCTCTCAGTCATCTACAGCTTCACAAGTCATTGAGACCTCTTTACCGCACCACGGATGAGAACTCACATCGCCGCGCTCGCCGGCCTCGGGCTGGAGTGGGCGGCCACGGAAGGAGCGGCGTGATGAGCGTGAGCGACCAGGAGGCCGCGGAGCAGCGGGTGCGGGATGCCGTGCGGGGGCACAGCCGCGCCCGCGCCTTCGCGGAGGCGGAGGACGTCATCACTGCTGTGCTGGCCGACCCCGGCGTGCGGGCGGCGCGGGAGCGGGTGGAGGCGGCGGAGACGGAGCTGGGCATGGAGCTGGAAGCCCGGCTCCAGCCGTTCCAGGACCGCTACGACCAGGCCGTGGCGGAAGGTGACGCGGGCGGGCTCGCTGGGCTCTGTGGGGGCAAGCACGGCCGCTGGGGGCGGATCTGCGTGCTGCCCGACGGGCACGAGACCTCGATGGAGGAACCGCACCGGGGCCGCACCAGCGAGGGCCGGCCGATCGCGTGGGTGGGCAGCGCACCTGACGACTGGTGAGCGGCGGCGACAGCGACGACAGGACCCCGGGCGCAGGGCGGCCCGGGGTCCTTCGCTGTCCGGGGCCAGCGGCACCGCTCCCAGGCCCTACACGCACTGGGGTGCGATGCCTGGGGGGGGCTGAGCTGCGACATCGCACTGGTGTGCGTGTAGAGCTTGGGTCTTGGGCCGCTCCCTCGCCGGTAGGAGCTCAGCGCCAGAAAGCTTCGATCTTGTCCGTACGGCAGAACTCACGGCTCTCACGGGGCGTGAGGTCGCGCGGGAGCGCTGCGGCCTTGATGCTGGCGGCGACTTCCTCGGTCAGGATGCCCTGGGAGTGGAGTTGTTCGACGAGCAGGCCGAGCGCCCCGGCGGTGGCGACCGTCTTTTCCATGGTGCGGGCGAACTGGGGCTGGTTGATCCCCGCGTAGCCCAGTGGAAGATCGGGCTGGCCTTCGTCGGCGACAAGCGCGAGGTTGTGGAGTCGGTTGTCGCCTTCGCCCTGTTGCCACAGGCAGCGGCCGAAGCGCATGCGGAGCGGGGTCTCACTGACGCCGCGTCGGACGACGTCGACGTAGTTGTCTCCCGACGTGACGAGCAGGTCCTCCAGGCGCTCGCCGTCTTCGCCGGAGACCTCGGTGAGGAGCGTTACCAGGAGCATGCCGTCGGTGAAGTCCTCGTTGTACTGGATCGGGACGAGGGTGAGCCCTGCGACCTCCACGGCGGAGGCTCTCAGCTCTTCTACTTCTTGGAGCTCGACTCGGTGGGTGTATACGCGCGGCCTGGCGTTGTCGGTGTACGAGAAGCTGTGGCTGCCGACCAGCCAGGAGGTGCCTTCTCCCTGGAGAGGTTGTCCGGCGGGAGCCGCGGCGGCCTTGAGTTCGCCCTCGAGGCCGTCTTGCGCATCGTCCTGCACACGCAGCTCAAGCCCCACACGCCGCAGCTGCTGGCCGGTGTGAGGGGAAGTTGCGGACGGAAGCTCTTCTGCCTTGAACTGCCTGTCGGAACCCAGGAGATGAAGAGAAAAAATAGTCATCTCACTACTGTCCCAGAAGGCACTGACAATCCGACTGGCGATGTCGTGACGCCGGGGCCACGCGGTCGTTGGACAGCGCGGACCCGACCGGGCCCCGGGGACGTCATGGCTGATCCCCCGGGGCCCGTGGCGTGTACCTCGCTCAGGTCACCTCGCGGCGTCGTCCGGGTCGGTAAGCCAGGTGACGACGTCGGCATCGGTCATCCAGATGGCCTGCGTCTCGTAGGCCTCGCCGTGCTGGATGACGTGGCCGCGGCCCGTGAGCCGGTTCGGCTTCGGCGTGGGGCCGGCGGGCGGGGCGAGGTGCTGCCAGGTGGTGGCGGAGACCCGGGCCAGGATGAGCGTGCCGAACAGCTCGTGCGGCGCCGCCCCGAGGACGCTGATGGTGGGCGTGCCGTCGAGGAGGACGTGGACGCGCGCCGCGCGGCCGGCCCACAGCGCGGCCTCGAGGGCGGCGGCGGCCGGGGACGTGCGCGGGTCATCGGTGCCGCGGAACTTCTCCCAGTAGCGGGTGAGGTGGTGCAGTGTGCCATTGGCGCTGTCCACCGAGACGATGAGCCGGGGCGTGGCGTCGAGGTCGGTTTCGGCGAGGTCGAGACGGCGCGCCAGCTCCTCTCCGAGGTCGACCAGGGCGTCGTGGATGCCGGCGACGTTCCCGCGGTGGGTCACCGTCGGCAGGCCCCTGGCCCACAGGTGGGAGATCCGCTTCGAGTCGAGGAGCAGGGCGTGCGCGCCCTGGTGGAGGAACTGGGCGGTCAGGGAGCGCAGCACGGTGGTGCTCCCGCCGCCAGCGCCGGTGCAGACCAGGACGTGCGGGCAGTCGGCGTCCAGGTCGACGGCGATGGCGCGGCCGTCGGTGCTGATGCCGATGAGGGCGGTTCCCTCGGGCATGGCCTCTATCTGCTCGCGCAGGTCGGCGGCGGCGAAGCTGAGCATCGTCGGGAGCGCGGTCTTCTTCATGGCGTGGTCTTCCTGTTCTGTGTGACGCCTGGTCAACCGGGTGTTTTCCTGAGCCGGGGAGATCGCGTCGGCGAAGGCGGACAGGTCCGGATCGGCGGCGAGCGGGTCGGATTTCCGACCCGCTCGCCGCCGGGGGGTCAGTCGAGTTCGGTGGTGCCGGTGGCGGCGCGGGGCCGGTTGCGGGCCCACTTCTTGAGGTCGCCGACGCGGTAGAGGAGTTCGGCGCCGCGCTTGCCTGCCGGATCGGGGAAGGCCGGGTCGTTGGCGCGGGCGAAGCGCAGCGCGGCCAGGGTGATGCCGGGCAGGTGGTGTTCGGCGGCCTGGCGCAGCCCCACCGCCTGGTCGTCGTCGACCGGGGCCGGGGCTGCGGCCGCTGGCGGCCGGGCGTGTGTCGGGTCGACGGCCGGGGCCGGGGTGGGGTTCCAGGCATCGGCGAGCGCGTCGCCGTCAGCGAGCGGCTTGGTGGCGGGCGGCAGTTCGGGGGCGGGCGTGGACCAGGCGTCGGCCGGGGAGTCGGCGGGCGGTTTCTGCAGCTGCACCGAGGCCGAGGGTGCCCCGGCTGCGGCCGGGGCCGGTTTGCCGGTGGTGGCCCACTCGCGGGCTTCGGCCTCGGTGAAGAACAGGATCTGCGTCTCCCGCGCGGACCCGCCGGAGACCACCTGGGCGCGCCCTTGGTACTTGGTCGGCTTCGGCGCGGGGTGGACTTCGGGGGCGAGCATCCGCCAGGCGTTGACGCTGTAGCGGGCGAGGATGCGGGTGGAGAACTGCTCGCGGACCTCGGGTCCGCCGAGGGCGCGGGCGGTGGCGGACTGCGCGACCAGGAGGACGTGCATGCGCAGCTGGCGGCCCATGTAGAGGATCTCGTTGAGCGCGTCGACGGCCGGGGAGACCTTCGGGTCGCCGGGCTCGCGGGTCTTCTCCCAGTAGCGGGCCAGCTGCTTCATCGTCGCGTTGACCTCTTCGAGGAGGATGAGCAACCTGGGGCCGATGTCCTTGGGGTCGGCGTCGATGCCCAGTTCGTCGGCGACGCGGGTGCGGCGCCGGCCTTCGATGCCGAGGGCGATGAGCTGGTCGTGGATGTCGGCGATGTCGCGGCAGTAGGTGACGCCGGGCAGGCCGGACGCCCACGGGTGGGAGATCCGCTTGGTGTCGAGGACGAAGACGAGCGAGCCGTGGTGGAGCATCTGGCAGGCGATGCACCGCAGGGTCACCGACTTGCCGCCGCCCGTGGAGGCGTTGACCAGGATGTGCGGGGACTCCGCATCGAGGTCGACGGTGACGATCCGACCGGCTGAGCCGATCCCGATGACGGGCGCGGACTCCTTGGCGGCGGCCACGATCTCGCGGACTTTGGGGTCCTTGAAGGCGGCCTTGGCCGGGGGCTTGCGGGTCTTCTTCACCGTCACGTACGTCTCGCGGCCCGCCAGGTGCCAGGAGAAGGTGACGCCCTCCAGAGCGAGCTTGGTGGAGATGATGTCGACGACCAGGTCCTTGGAGAAGTCCAGGCGGCCCGGCACGTCCACGCGGATCACCGCGTCGTCCTCGGAGAAGTTGCTGGGGATGTGGAGGTAGCGGCGCGGGTCGGTCTGCTCCGGCAGGCGCAGCGGCAGCGCGAGGGCCTCGTGCAGCGGGAGCACCCACTCCCGCATCAGCTCCCGGCGCTTGCGGGTGAGCGCGAGGTAGGCGGCGGTCCCCACGGCGGCGGTCGACGCCGCGGCGATGCCGGTCTGCTCCAGCGTGGCGAGCGCGGGTTCGGGGTCGGCCCATATCTCCTGGGCGGTGGCGACGGTGGTGTCCTGGTGGACCCACCCGGCCTGGTAGCCGCCGGCCCCGATCGCGGCGAGCGTGCTGATGCGGAAGGTCAGGCGCTTCCACCCGGCGCGGTAGGAGGACCGGGAGACGCGGCCTTCGACCTTCGGCAGGACCCGGGCGCCCGAGCGCCAGAACGTCGCGTCGGTCCGCTTCACCCCGTCCATCGGGCGGCCGGCCAGGAACCGGCCGATGCCGAACATGAGGGATTCGGCGGTCTCCTCCACCTGCTTGTCGAACTTCGTCTGTGCCATCGGCCGTGCCCTTTCGGTGTGCGTCCCGGCACCTCACACCCGGAAGCGGACACCGACCGTAAAAGCGTTGGCCTGTGGATAGAGTCCGGCGATCTCGCAACCCCCATAGAATCGAACACGTGAACGATGAACCGTCGCGGCTTCAGCTGCTCCGCTTCGCCCGCCGGGTGGTGGTTCAGCAGGCGACGGCAGCCCTTGCCCAGATCGACGGATGGATCGCGGTCGAGGAACGCCGCGAGGCGGAGCGGCGCCGGGGCGTGGAGATGCGGCCGGCCCCACCGGACTGGCTGATCCAGTACGGCCTCAACCGCACCAACGTGGACGCGGTGCACACCGGCGACTGCTGGGCGGCGGCCAAGAGCGGCCGGTGCCGCCCAGCGACCCGGCAGCAGGCGCTCGATGCCCTGCGCCAGCAGGTGCCGCCGTGTATCCACTGCCGGCCTGATACAGCTCTCGGCATCCTGGACTAAGACCGGGACCATCCGGCGGTGTTCCGCTCCATCCTGGTGGTGATCCCGGCAAAGGCATGTCAGTGGGGCGTCCTACGGTGCGTGTTCATGACACGCCGCACCCGCTTCCTGGTCAACGAGCACCCGGCCATCGCCGCCCAATGGCATCCGGACCTGAACGCCGACCTGGACCTGGCGCAGATCGGTCCCGGATCTCACAAGGCTGTGTTCTGGCGGTGCGACGACGGGCATGTCTGGCAGGCCCAGGTCCATTCCCGTGTCGCCGGGACCGGCTGCCCGCAGTGCGCCGGGTACGTTCCTCGTGGCCGGACCACGCTCAGCGAGCACTCCCCTGACTTGGTAGCAGAGTGGCACCCACGCAACGACGTTTCACCGGATCAGTTCGGGCCCGGCTCGCAGCGCAAGGTCTGGTGGCGCTGTCCGGTGGGGCACGAGTACCAGGCGCGAATATCCAACCGCAGTCGCGGTACCGGCTGCCCGGCCTGCGCGAGGGCCGGCCGCGACGCACCGGCCAGGCGTTTGGCGGACATGCCCGAGCTGTTCTCGCAGGTGGACCCCGACACCGCACCGGCCGACGTGGCGGAACTGCTGGTCAACTCCCGCGTACGGCTGGGATGGCGCTGTTCCCGGGGCCACCGCTGGGAGGCGAAGGTGAGCCACCGGACCGTCGCCGGGTCGGGCTGCCCGGTCTGCGCCCGTAGGAAGCGTGCTCCCGCTCTTGCCGAGGCGCGGCCGGACCTGGCGGCGCAGTGGCACCCCGAGCGCAACGACGGACTGACGGCCGAAGCCGTCACCGCCGGTTCGCACCGCCTGGTCTGGTGGAAGTGCACCGTGTGCGCCGGCGAGTTCCGGGCCAAGGTGTTCCACCGCGTCCGCGGTATGGCCGCGTGCCCCTCCTGCTCCGGCCGGGTGCGCTACCAGGCGCTGTCGAGCGAGAGCCCCGAACTGGCGGCGCTGTGGCACCCGCCCCTGAACGGGCCCCTTACCCCGGCGGAGGTGACCGCCGGGGCCAACGTGCCGGTCTGGTGGCTGTGCCCCACCGGACACGAACCGTGGTCCGCCCAGGTGGCGCACGTGTTCATGGGCAGGCAGGGCTGTCCGCGCTGCCGGAAGCGGACAAGCGTCTCCCGGCAGGAGACGGAACTGTTCGCCGAACTCCAGCTTGTCCTCACAGGCGGAGAGCAGCAGTACCCGCTGCAGACGCCGCACGGTCGCTACCGGCTCGACATGTTCTTCCCAGCGGACCACGACCAGGCCGTGGCCGTGGAGTTCGACGGCTCGTACTGGCACCGCGACGGCGAGGAACGCGATCGGCTCAAGGCGGAGGCCGTGGAACGCCACCGGTCCGGCTGGATGGTGGTGCGGGTGCGTGAGGAGCCCCTGCGGCCTACCCGGCATGGCGACGTGGTCGTGCCGTACCTGGCAGACCCGTTCACAGCCGCCAGCATCGTGGTCGAGCACCTGATGCCGCTGGCGTCATGGTCCGACGGCACCCGTCAGCGTGCGCGCGCCTACCTCAAGGGCGGGCGCCGGCTGGGAGCTGCGCTGGCCCAGCGTTTGATCAACGAGCGGCAGCCCGCTGCCCCACCGGCCGACGACCGGCCCGCACCCCAGCCTCTCTCGGGGCGGATCACGGGCGTGCAGTCTGCCCTGTGGTGAGGGCGGTAGCGGGCTACTCGGCCACCTCGTTCGGATCGGGCAGTCGGGGCGGGAAGTGCCGCTCCAGGATCTCCACCCACTCATGGAGGACGACGAAGCCGGTGGTATTGGCCTGCGCCTGGACCAGCTCGGTCAGCGCGGCGACGAACGGCTGAGCAGCAGTGTCCGGCGGCATCGCGGCGGCGGCCTGCTTCAGGCGTTCATGCGCGGCCGGGAAGACGTCCTTGGCCCACCCGTCCTGCTCCTTGATGCGGCGGGAGTCTGCTTCCCAGTCGATCTGCATGATGGTCCACTGCGGGCAGTCGGGTGTGTGCCACATCTGGATCGGCAGGCCAACCCCGACGCAGGCGTTCTCCCGGCTCGGGCCCGCCTTGCGGGCACAGCTCGCCTTCCGTCTCTGCGAAGCCCTCCATCGGCATGCTCCCCTCGCCTGGAAAGCCACGAGCCTGCCACGGAAGATCACTCGCTGACCAGGGCTTTGCCGTGGCGGTGTCCAGCTTGGTGACCTCACGGTATGGCCAGCAGCGGGGGCGATCGTCCAAGGTGGGGCGATGAGCGCGCTCCGACCCGGTGACATCACCGACGACATGATCCAGGCCATGGACACGGCCAAGCGGCAGGGACTGCAGAAGGACCTACGGGCCCTCGCGGCCAACATCCGAGCCGATGCCGAGGGCCGGTACGACAGCGCGGAGCCCGGGTGGCGCTCCGGTGTCGAGTGGGCGCTGCTGTGGATCGAGAACACCGCCAGCCAGCTGACCGAGGGCAGGCCGGGCACCGGGGCCGGCGGCCGGGGTCAGGGCGTGTCGCCGGAGTAGTAGAAGCGGCACACCACACCCGGGCCACCCGATGGGCGCGGCTCGCCGGGACGCGGGTCGTACAGCGCCCGGCCGCCGGGCCATCGCCCCAGCTCCGTCATCAGGGCGACACCGTCGTCTATCTCTTCCGGCCGCCAGCCCGTGATGTCGAGCAGCAGCCCGTCCAGCGGACCGCCGATCAGCGCGGCGTACGTCTGGTGCGGCAGCGGGCCGGGGTGGGGGTCGTCGTGGCCGCAGCGGTACACCCGGCCGCGCAGCAGCTGCTCGTCATCGGCGTTCATCCGGCCAGCCTCGCAGCCGCCACCGACAACCACCCCGGCCTCCGAGGCCGCCGGCTACCGGCGGCGCCCGATGCCGAACCGGCTGCGCGGCTTCACCGCCGGCGCTTCGGCCGCCGCGCGTTCGGCTTCCTCCGCCTGCCGTCGCGCGACACGCTCAGCCTCCGCGCGGTCGGCTGCCTCCGTCGCGCACGGCCCGCACAGCCGGTCCCACTCGCCGGGCCACGAGGAGCGCTTCACCCGCTGCCAGCGTTCGTCGGTGAACTTCGCCCCGCAGCGCGTGCACACCGGCCGCTGCGCCTCGCAGTGCGCAGCCTCGCGCTCCGCCTGCCGCCGACGGGCCTCTTGGAGCTCCACCCGGTACAGCCGTTCGCCGTCGGGGTTGTCTAGGGCCTCGGACAGGGTCTGCCACTCATCGCGCCCGAGCCTGCGCCACACCTTCCCCGCAGCCCCGGCCGGGTCGGCGGTGATGCGCTCCAGCTCGGTGACGACCACGGGCACCGCCTGGTGGTAGTCGACCGACGTGAACCCTGCGCCCGGGTGCGGGGTGCCTGCGAAGTAGGCGCGGGCGGCCTGCTCCAGGCGCTGGATCCGGCTCTCGCGCTGCGCGGCGGTCTTCCCGGTGAACACGAAGGCCACCGGCACGTAGCCCTCGCGGCCTGTCGCCGGGTAGATCCGCGACCACAGCCGGAAGTCGTGCACCGCCGCGCCGTGCCGCCGGGCCGCCTTCTCCTTGCCCGCGTCGGCCTTGGGCGCCAGGAGCTCGAACCAGTCGTGGTAGCGGCGCAGCTTGTCCACCAGGTCGTCGACGGGCTCGGTGACGCGGTCGACCTCCAGGAGCATCGCGGGCACTCCGGCGTCCGGGGCGCGCATCGTCAGGTCGGCGTACTGGGTGTAGCCGTAGGGCAGCTTGTGGGCGATCTCGGTCTGCCAGGACAGCGGGGTGCCGTACCCGGCCCCGGTGAGCACGGCCGCGGTCGAGGTGACGGCGGCGGCGTGTTCGTCGTAGCCGTCGGCTTCCACCGGCCGGCCTTCGTCGTCGTACTCCAGCTTGCGCAGCGCGGAGATCCGCACCGACTTCGGCAGCAGCAGCTTGGCTTCCTTGTGGCCCTTCTCGGTGAGCACCCACAGCTGGTGTCCCGACTCCAGTCGCGTCTCCACCCGGACCAAACCCGTCTCCTTCAACGCGTTCAGGGTGTCCCTGGTGATCCGGTCGTGCCGGTCCGTGGGGCGCAGCATCCGCCAGAGCTGATCGGCGGTAGCCCGCTGGAAGATCCCCAGAGCCCTCAGCACTTCCTTGCGTCGCACTCCGGTCGGCTTCCAGACCTGTGTCGACCTAGGAGGGTTGTCGAACGCGTCGTCCGACCTTGACTTCTGGCTGACCTGCGGAGATGCGCCCGGCGGTCGAAGCGGTCGTGGAGGGGGTGATGGAGGGGCCTGTGGAGGGGGCCTTCGGGACGTCCAAGTCGCCGGCAGGCGCCGGGCTGGGCACGCTGCGGAGGGCTTGAGTGGGGCGAGGTGTGTGGTCGTCGGGCACGGTGTCTCGGTTTCCCTCGGCCTGCGGGCCGGGTCGGTGAGCGTCCGGCCCGTACGCGGATGTGCGCACGGGCCGGGGCCGCCGTGAGGAAGCACCCCTTGACCGTCGTCTAACGATCAGCGACAACAGGTGTCCGATTCCTCCTTGACCACACCCATATCGTGTGGGTTTGTCCATGGCCGATGCCGCATCTCCCGGCTAGAGTTCAGCGGGCGGGTCGGGTGCTGGACGGCGAGGCTCCGCGCCGCCAGTCCGAGGGCTTCTGGCCGCGGAACGTCTCGCCGCTCTCGATCCGGGCCTTGTTCCGGGCGAACTCGCGCTCGGCTGCCGGCTTCTGCCGGGGCGCGCAGCCGGGGTGTCCCCAGCCGTCGGTCACCTTCGTGATGACCTCGCCCTTGGCGTAGTCCTTGAAACAGGCCGGGCAAGTGCCCGGGTACGCGGCCCGCACCGAGCCGCGCGGCAGCGGCACCGCCTTCTTCGCCGCCGTCTTCTTCGCGGCCGGCTTCCCGCCGCCCGCCGTCTTCTTCGCGGCCGGCTTCCCGCCGCCCGCCGTCTTCTTCGCCGCCTGCGCCCGCTTGATCGTCTCGCGCTGCGCCTTGCCGGGCCGCTTCTTCGGCTGCTGCCCGCATGCCGCCTTGGCGGCCTTCCGTGCCGGGGTCTGTCCCACGCGCGGATCGTAGAGGCCGACGCACGGCGGGCGGCGCGCACCACGCGCATCGGATGGCCGGGGCGGTGGCGCGCGGATGTGGACCGGCGCGCGCACGGTGCGTTGAGTTGCGCGCGATGGAACGCACGTGGCCTCCACTCGTCCCCGTGCACGGGGGCGCGGTGGAGTCCATCGCGTCCACTCATGCCCGGCGGCGGCCTCGTGCGGTGCGCCACGGGTTCGGCCGGCCGCCGGCGCACTGCCGGGAGCGGGAGCGGTGCCGGGCGGGTGGCGGCGCCGGTGACGGGTACAGCGCCATGCGCAGCCGGGCGGCGTCGGCGAGCTGCTCCAGGCGCTCGCGCTGCTCCGGCGAAAGGTGCGGCGGGGTCGGGGCAACCATGGGGCCTCCGTGCTTAAGGGGGGCGTTCCCTGGCACCCTCCCCCGCTCCCGGGTGACTCCGGGGGCGGGCGGCCAATCCGTCCCGGCGCCTGGCGCGGTGACTTCGTCGTCCGTCCCGTCGCGCGGGCCGCACGGGGCGTCACGGCCGGAGGCCCTGGCCTCCTTGGCCGGGGCCGGGCTGCTGGCGCTGCTGCTCGTGCTCCTGGCGGCGGCCGTCGACCGGACTGGCCGGGTCGGTGCCTGCGGCCTTCCGGTTCTCCATGGCGCGGCAGCGGGTTTCGGCGGCGCGGGTGTAGGCGGCGAGCCGGTCCAGGTTCTTCGGTGTGCGCAGCCACGTCGTCGGGTCGGTCCTCGTACGGGATGGATGGGCCCGGGGCAGCCGACGAAGCCGCCAAGCAGAGCGGCTGTCCCGGGGCGGAGCTACAGCGCGAAGTCGCTGCGGGTCGTCCAGCTGACGGGGTTGTGCCAGAGGCCGGCCGTCGCGGCGGGTCACTCCATCTGCCAGCCGGGCCGAAGCCCGCGCGCTCCCCAGTTGTCCGGCTGCTTGCCGGGGATCTCGAGTCCGGCCCGCTGCGCGGCGAGCGCGGCGTCGTACACCTCGTGGGCACGGCGCAGGGCCGCGGCGGGGGAGTCGGCGACGCCGGTGAAGACGTGCACGCCGCGCCGGGCCGGGCCGAGGGCGTCGTGTATCGGGACGTCGACCTCGTAGATGCGCAGGTACATGACGCCCAGCTCCTCTCTGTGCTCGGTGGTGAGGGACCACCGCGACCGCCCCGACCTCCGTGGTGCTGGAGGCCGGGGCGGCACGGAGCGCCCGTCACACCGCGTGGATCACGCGACCACGTCCGCGTACTGCGCTTCCGGGTCGGCGCGGCCCTCGGGGTCGTCGTCCCAGCCCCGGTCGTGGTCGTCGGCCTCCTGGTCGACGTCGTCGGGGCCGCCGTGGACGGTGCAGACGATGTCCGGGGCGTTGTCCATCGCGCCGGTCAGCACCTTGTGCAGGTCGGTGACCGAGTAGGCCGGCGCCCACGCCTGCCCGGCGCACTCCGGGTCGGCGGGGCAGGGCAGCGCCACGTCGAAGCCGAAGTCCCCCTCGCCGTCGACGTCTTCGCGCAGCGCGAGGGTGAGGTACTGCTGACCGAGGCGGATCTCCGCGGCGCGGCCCCGGCCGGTCACCAGGTCCGAGCCCGGCCGCCACCGCCACAACGGCAGGATCTCCGGGCCGGAGAAGCGGCGGGCCAGCCACAGGTCGCCCAGGCCGCCGCTGCCGTCGCGCCCGAGGTCGGCCTCCCGCACCTGGGAGAGCCGCTTCAGGAACGGCTCCAGGCGGTAGAGGGCGTCGGCGAAGACGACCGTGTTGAAGCCTTCGGCGGCGAGCCGCTGGTGGGAGTGGACCATGGCCTGGTGCCGGGAGCGGACGACATCCTCGGGCACGCGCCGGTTGTCCGACCGCGGGCCCTGCCGCTCCAGGCACACGTCCAGCGGCGTGGCGACGACGACCGCGACGGGCGGCATCCCGTGCCGCTTGGCGGCCATCACCAGCTCCACCCGCACCGGCTGTTCGACGTTGGTCGCGTTCCCTGTCAAGTCGATGTGTGCAGACGAAGCCAAGTGTCCGTGGCCCCACGGAGAAGCGACGCGGGGATACTGGACGACCTTGGCAAGCAGCTGGACTCTGGTGCACATGATCCTGCTCAGTGACCCGCGGCTCCAACAGCTTCCAATCCACGAGAGCGGCGAGCCTCTCGTCGACACGAGCTCTGCCCTGCTCCTCGATTCCCGCGAACGGGACTCCGCAGGCACCTACAGCCACGTGCGCAGCAATGTTCTCGATCGACTGCGCTTCGCTGATCGCACCCTCCCGAAAGGGACTCAACTCCTGATCATCGAGGGACACCGAACCACGAGCGAGCAAGCGCGTCGATTCAATCTGTACCAGCAGCGCATCCACGCCTCTGGGATCACCGATCGCGCTGAGCTGCACATCAGGACAAGCGCCTTCGTTTCACCAGTGGATGTAGCCCCGCACTGCACAGGGGGAGCCGTAGACCTAAGCTTGGCCGACGCCGCAGGAGCCGAACTGGACATGGGCGGCCCGGTGAACGGTCACCGCACAGGTGATGAGCGCTCCTGCCCACTCGAAGCCCCCGGACTCTCTGCGCTCGCGCAACGGAATCGGCAACTGCTTGTCAAAGCCATGAATAGTGCCGGCTTTGTGAACTATCCAACAGAATGGTGGCACTGGTCTTTCGGTGACCGGTATTGGGCCCTACTCACGGGAGCTCGGGCGGCCGTATACGGACCTGTGTAGTGAGGCCAGCCCTTCTGCGCAACCAGCTGCGGTCCCAAGTACAGTTCCCCAGCCCCAGGCGGGCCGTACGTCACCCCTGGCCGCACGCCTCACCCTCGAATGATCTTAATCGAATGAGCCAATCGTCAGTCGGTACCGATGGCCAGATACACGCCCGACAAATGGTGCAAAATATAACCAGCCCTCAATTAGAGGCATAACAGATTAAGGCCGCTATTTTACCTCAAACCCTCAAAGCGGGGAAAGCTTCACGTCGGGAGGGAAAGTCCAGCCAGATTGACACTACACTGACCAAGTCTTTACGCGACCTTTGCGCTAAATGTTTGCGTTTACATCTAGTTCTGATCTGTTAACCTGCGCGCCCCGCGTCTGGCCCGAAATGGCCCGCACGCGTTGAGCCTCGACGGGGACGAACGCTAGCCGGCCGACACATACGTCTCGGTCAGCGAAATTCAGTCACATACCGGAAAAGACCTTGAAACACCGAGCCTGTGCATGGTTCGACTAGTGCGAGGCCTGCAAAGGCCGACAGCTTCCTGCATCTCGAAGCTGGCATTCACGCAGGGCTCAAAGTCGAGCCGACTGCCAACGGGAGATAACCCCTTCAACCCTCGCCCGGGAGTGTCGTGTTCCGCAAACGTGCCGCACTTGAGGAAGATCGAAGTGGCACCAACGATCGCCGACCTCCGAAGCAGCAATTCGTAGGGGGCCTCCCGCGTTCCTTTTGGGTGCTATGGGTGGGGACGCTGATAGCGCAATCAGGGGCAATGGTAACTCCGTTCCTGAGCTACTACTTAGTTCATGATCGCGGCGTCTCGATAGATACGGCTGGGCTTATCCTCACGGTTCTGGGATCAGGCGGAATCTTTTCCCACCTCGTTGGGGGGTTCCTAACCGATCGCCTTGGGCCTCGAGCGACTTTTCTGTGCGGCATGGTCGTGAATGGACTCGCCCTGTTCCTCCTTGGCACCAGCAAAAATCTGACCTCAATAGTTATTTTCTCCTTTCTGGCTGGCATAGCTTCACAGATATACAAGCCAGCTTCGGCTGTCTTCGTCAAAGACGCTGCATCGTCAAACGATCGACCTCGGGCTTATGGACTCCTTTACTGGGCAGTAAACCTCGGGTATGCCATATCGATGTCAGCCGGTGGGGTTCTGGCGAATCTGGGATACCATCTACTGTTTCTGATCAACTCAGCTGCAAGCATTCTTTGTGGAGTCCTTGTTTGGGTGATGTCCCGACAATTCATTGATCGTCATCCAAGGGCCGCAAAGAATCCAAGCTTGACTGGCGCTTTGAAGGATCGTCTGGCGCTGTATTACATGCTGTCCTGGCTTCCATATGGGATCGTCTTCGGGCAAGCCACCACTACCCTCCCGATGGCGATGGAACGAGCCGGCCTAACAGTCGATTCCTACGGTATCGTGATCACCGCAAATGCTCTGGTGATCATCGCAGTGCAACCGCTTCTCGGCCCGATACTTGCCCGACATGATCACAACCGTGTTCTGATTCTCGGCATGATTGTCCTGGGGATTGGCTTCGGCTCCAACGCTTTCGCTACATCTATGGTGTCGTACGCGGGATCCGTCATAATCTGGACACTCGGCGAAATAGCCGTTACTTCAGTGAACCAGTCGATAATCGCCAGTCTGTCACCCCGCGGCGTCGAAGGAACATATTTCGGGCTGTACGGAGTCGTCTGGTCCGGAACTTTCGCTCTTGCACCATTGATTGGATCGCATCTCTTGAGTTTTGGACCCGATCATCTCTGGATCGTCTGCCTCCTGCTTTGTCTCGGAGCCGCAGCCAGCCAAAGAGTCATCGCCCCAGCGATCAGAAATCGCTCAGCTGCGACAACTGACTAAGAAGGGAACGGGAATGATATCGAACGTGCAGACCAAGGATATTCGGGTCGGTGTGATATGCGGAGGAAGTTCGCCTGAGCGCGCCGGATCACTAGCCTCCGGAGAAGCGGCAAGCAAAGCACTGTTAAGTAACGGATGGAACGTCTCGCTGCTCGACCTCACCGAAATAGACATCTCCCGCCTCAAAGAAGATATTGACGTGGCGCTCCTGGCACTCCACGGGTTGGGAGGCGAGGACGGCAAGATACAGGGAGCACTAGAAACACTCGGCATCCCGTATAGCGGATCGGGTGTCATGGCGTCGGCCGTAGGAATGCACAAGCCGACGTTCAAGAAATTGGCAACGGCGAACTCGTTGGACACGCCCCGCTGGATAGAAGTCGACCGCAGCATCTCCGCAATCGCTACAGCAACTTCCGCCGGCCTCACCCTAGGCTGGCCTGCCTTCGTGAAACCCGCTTCGGGAGGTGGAAGCCTGGAGGCCTCGATGGTTCAGGACGAAGTCGCACTCCAGCACATTCTTGAGTCTCGCGACGAAAATGACTACGACCAGTACATGGTCGAGGAATATATCGCAGGAACTCCGTGCACCGTAGGGCTATTGGAAGTAGGCGGTGTCCTCACGCCATTGCCAGTCCTCACTATCGAGACGGATCGTGAGTTCTACGACTACACGGCCAAACATGACATCCAACAGCGCAGGGAGCAGTGCCCAGCAAATCTGCCGCCCGGCATGGCGTTCAGGCTTCAACAGTATGCGCTGAGAGCACACCGCATGGTGGGTGCACACGGTGTATCACGCGTGGACTTCCTCATCACTCCCAACGGGCGAACCGTAATGCTTGAAATCAACACTGTCCCAGGGCTATCCCACCAGGGCAACCTGGCCACCATGGCGCGTGCAGCCGGAATTGATTATCCGCAACTGGTGGAACATGTGCTAGCTACTGCTTTCACCAAGCCGAGCTATCTCCCCTGAAAGCCGCATCCCGACAAGATCTGACCAGTCAGGCGCCCCATGGGGAAATGACTCGTTGCATGCCGCGATACACCTTTCTGCGCCGAGGAGGAAACTATGACAGCTACTGGCCGCAGGCTTATTTGCGTCGATGGACCCGGAGGACCGACACCAGAGTGGTTCGTCCCTCGGCTCCGAGAGAGGTACGATCTTACGATTCTATGGGCGCCTGTAGGGGATCAGCTGATAGACGATCATAAGCGAGATTCGTTCGCTAGGTGGAAGTGCCGTCAGGTCACCTTCCAATCAGGCGACGATCTAACTGCACTGATCAAACAACGCGCGCTTGCCGAGGAGTCTGACGGCATTCTCTGCTTTAGTGAGCTGCGCGTCATTGAAACGTATACCGCTGCGCTGGAATTGGGGCTTCCCACCAACCCTCGCAACGCGATACACGCCATGCGCGACAAGTACGTACAGCGTGAGCTCTTGGCTGCTGCCGGCGTACCGGTTCCTCGGTTCGCTCGAGTGGGAAGCGGCATGGAACTGGAAGAAGCGTACCAGCGAGTCGGTGCACCAGCGATTCTCAAACCGGTCACTGGGGCTGGCAGCCTCGCAACTTATCTCATCGATGACAGCACTGACTTGCACGCTCTATGGGAACTGGCATGTGAGGCCCACGACCGAGACCGCCGTGGAGGTAAGACATCCACGTTCATCCTGGAAGAACGGCTGATAGGCGTTAATAAGCATTCGGACGACCGGTACGGAGACTACGCAAGCGTAGAATCGATCACGTTCGAGGGGCGGACCGAGCATCTCGCCGTGACAGATAAGCTGCCGCTCACTCCGCCATTCCGGGAGAACGGGGGAATCCTTCCTTCGGTGTTGCCTGAGGCGGAGATCGAAGCGCTGCATGCAGCCGCCACTGATGCAGTCCGGGCCCTCGGGTTGAAGAACTGCGCCACTCACACGGAATTCAAACTCACAGCAGACGGGCCACGGATTATCGAAGTGAACTGTCGCGTCGGTGGAGGAGTAACCGAGCAGCTCTTCTACGCGGCTGAATACGACATAGTCGAGGCCCTGGCGGACATCTCGGTGGGTCGGCAGCCGGCTGCCATAAAGAATCCTGAGCGTTACGCAGCAATCATGCTGCCGCAGATCCCCTCCGAGCCGCTGGAGGTCGTGCATGCACCGACAACTGACCAGGTCCTCTCCTTCCCGGGGGCTATGAGTGCTCATATCAAGTATTCCGCGGGTGATCGTCCCCGATGGGAGGAAGGAACTGTCGCTGGTACTCTGGCACGAGTCTTCGCGGCTGCCTCAGGCCACGAGACGTTGCTCGGAACTTTCCATCGCCTCGAAAGCTCATTCAGCTTTACTGAGATCTCGGGCTGAGCTTCGGCTCATCACACCACGTAAGGGCCTACGCAGGTATCAGATGATCGTGCATCCCGTTCCGTACTTCTCGCAGTGGGAATCAAGCGAACTTGTAGCCGACTTTGTCTCTGGTTCGCTTAGCGCAGTTGAAGATCCGCGCTGGAGAGACTCAGGAGCGCCCAACGCAGAAGACTATGCGTTCTGGTCGTGGCGACTGTGCGGAGTCGCTTGCCTTCGCATGACTCTGCGCTACTGGACAGGTGAATCCTTGCCAGCCTTCCAATTGGCGCAGGAATGCATGGAGGCTGGGGCTTACCGAGTAGAGGGCGATAAGGTGCACGGCTTGATCTATGCTCCATTTGCCACGTATGTGACGCAGCGTTGGGGTCTTCCATGCTCGTCCCGCCCTGAATTCTCATTGTCCGAGGTCCGGGCTTGCATTGAAAGCGGCGGCCTTCCGATGCTGTCGGTGCATCCGTCTATACGAACTCCCGAGGTTCGTCCTCCGCATCAAGGAGGACATCTAGTTCTCGGAGTCGGATGCGATGAGCAAGCAATCGTGCTGCACAACCCGTCAGGCCTCAAGGGAATTTCGCAGGAATTCTTTGAAATCGATTGGGCGTTGTTCGACACCTTCTTTGCCGGTCGCGGCGTTACGGTCGGACCTGTGAAGTGAACAGTCTGGTGACGTGTCAGGATGTTCGCGGCTTGATGGGTAGCATCACGCTGGCGGCCATCGCGCAAATGTTATCGGCACACCGCAGCCGTTCAGGAGTCATTCTGGGGTCGGCGATGGCGTTGCCGTCGAGCTCATCGCCTTTTTCCCGCATCTGGCGTTGCCGGCTCCCTTCCGTCAGCTGTGACATAACGCCGCAGGGCCTGTCCCGGTTGAGCTCGAGATCAGCTCCTCCGTGACTCCAAATGTCTTAGGCTGTTGGTAAGCGGAGGAGAACGACGTTGTCTGCGACAGGTGCGTGTTCTTCGTGTCCCTCGTTCCCTTGAATGAGCATGGCGCCGGCAAGGGTGAGTCGGGCTACCTGCTGACGAAGTTCTTCGATCTCGGCCTTATGGTTGGCGATGGTCTTCTTGAGCTTGGTGACTGTTTCCCGGAGCCGCTTTTCGGTTTCCGAGACCTGTCGGGTTTGTGTGCGGACACGTTCGTAAAACTCGTTCTTCAGGTCGACGTGCCGTTTGAGGAGGGCCATGCGGTGGACACTAAGCCTCGGCGGCGAGGGCGACGACGGTGAGGCTGCCGTTGGAAGCGGCGGTCTGTCCGGCCAAGAGCCGGTCCATGGCCTCGCGGATGCGGGCGCGCTCGTCTTGGGGCTGTTGGTTCACGTGAGGGCCTCGGCGGGGTGCTCGGTGCTGTCGTGGGTATCGGCGATCTCGCGGAGGCGGTTGGCGTTGGCCTGAAGTCGCTTGCTGACCGGTCCGGGAGCGTGGGACGCGAACTGGTCAAGTCCGTCGGCGCGTTCACGGAGTAGGCGGGCGTGGGTGTCGGTGCGGACAGTGTTCCCGCAGCCCGGTCGGCAGTCGTACTGCCTTGGGGCTGTCGGCCCAGGCTCCGGTTCGCACAAAGCGGGCCTCGCCCAGTGGGCCGCTGCCCAGCGCCGTGCTGGAGGTGCTGGAGCACGAGGACGGCTGGGTCGGGCACGTGCAGCTGGTCACCGGCCGCCCGGCGAGCGACATCGACAAGGCCGCGGCCACCATCGAGGACGCCTTCGACCTGCTGGTCGGATCGGTCGTGGTCGACTCCGGCGGCAGCGGCGCGGAGATCTGGGCGTACCAGCGACCAGCTGGACGACGACGGTCTGTTCGACGGCGACCGCGCCGCCCTGGAGGACTGGGCGGCGGAGTACGCGCGCGTCTGGCGGGCGATGCGCGAGGGCGGCACGGTCGACATGGAGCGCTTCACGCGCCGCCTGGCCCGCCTGGAGGCCGGGCTGACCGACGCCGCGCACTACGCCCGGCACGAGGTCCTGGTCGCCATCGTGGAGAAGGCCGGCCTGCCGTACGAGAGCCTGTCCGAGGACGTCGCCTCCGGGATCGGCATGAAGGGCCGCTGACGCAGTAGGCCAGTCGCCGGGCCCGCCCCGTCCTCGGTGGGAGGGGGCGGGCCCGGCTGCTTACGGTGGGGTCGTGACCTCGCCCTCCGACGACGCGGCCTGGCCGGTGCCGGTGCGGGTCGTGCTGCCCGCCGACCCGGTACTCGGGCACCCGGAGCAGGAGGTGGTGGCGCGGCTGTGGAGGCGTACGCAGGATCAACCCAGACTTCGAAGTCGAGTCCGCCGACCTCCACTCGGAGTCCGACGTCACCCCGGGGCTCGCGGATCGGGGCGACGCCGCTGACCAGGGAGTGCGTCTCCAGAAGCTCCACGATCAGGTCGCGGACGCCTCCACAGGACGGGCCCTTCGTTGGCGTGATCTCAAGATCCTCCGCGTCCATCCCAGCCCTCCAGCTCATCGCTCGTCCGTCTCCCTCTCAACGACAGCCGGCGGCGCGAGTCGCGGGAGCCCCCAGACCGTTCCTCAGACACGTTCGAATTCTGAGCTGGGCGAACACCAGCCAGGACTTTGAACACAGCCTCTAACCTGGGCTCCCATCCGCTGCACTCCGGGGAGAACCACATGCCCGAGGCATCCGCCAGTCACCTGCACGCCCTCGCTGCCGACGCTGAGGCACTCCAACAGCGCCTACGCGATGCCCTCGCCGGGCTGGACGGGATGCCCCGTCTGAGTTTTCAACTCGGAGAAGCGTTCGCCTCGCTCGGGTCGGCCGCGCGGGCTTTGGAAGCGGCGGCCAACGAGGCCGCCACAGCTTGACTCCAAGGCCGCCCAAGGCCACAGCGCCAGCCGGAGTTCAACAGGCAGGCCGCATGCTGGAGAAGAGGTTCCGTGCCACCAGCCAGAGTGCTTTCGGCTCGTGGCCATCTGGGCCGCCCTGCCGTACTACTGATCCGAGCTCAGTACGGCGGCCGGCGCGGCGCCCCGTCTTTCCGCGATTGCCGTGGGGGCGGCGGCGCGCAGATGCGCGGCCAGGAGATCCTGGGCGGCCCCGCCCCGCGATCGCGAAGCGCTCGAAGTCCAGCACTAGGTTCTGTCTCTTTGGTCAGCGTCGGGTCCAGATGAGGATGCCGGCGAGGTGGAGTGCGGCCTGGTAGGCAAGGGCGAGTTTGTCGGTTCGTGTGGCCAGGCCGCGCCACTGCTTGAGTC
>NZ_JBMJCT010000040.1:0-31351 GCF_049222185.1 Streptomyces sp. LaBMicrA B280
TGAGGGCGGAGGGTTTGCCGCGGCGGTAGCCGCCGTCGGCGGTGATGACGACCTTGGCGTCGGCGTCCTTGATGCGGGTGGCGAGCGCGTCGGCGGAGAAGCCGCCGAAGACGACGGAGTGGGTGGCGCCGATGCGGGCGCAGGCCAGCATGGCGACGGCGGTCTCGGGGATCATCGGCATGTAGACGGCGACCCGGTCGCCTTTGCGGACGCCGAGGTGGAGGAGGGCGTTCGCGGCGCGGGAGACCTCGTCCTTGAGTTCGGCGTAGGTGAGGGTGCGGCTGTCGCCGGGTTCGCCCTCGAAGTGGATGGCGACGCGGTCGCCGTGGCCGGCCTCGACGTGCCGGTCGACGCAGTTGTGGGCGACGTTGAGCTTGCCGTCCTTGAACCACTTCGCGAACGGGGGGTTCGACCAGTCGAGGGTCTCGGTCGGTTCTGTGGCCCAGGTCAGCCGGCGGGCCTGCGCGGCCCAGAAGCCGAGCCGGTCAGCCTTGGCCTGCTCGTACGCCTCCGCCGTGACGTTGGCGTGTGCGGCCAGGTCGGCGGGGGGCGCGAACCTGCGTTCTTCCTTCAGCAGGTTGGCCAGGCTCTCATTGCTCACGACATCCGCCTTTCGAGGGTGTGTCCGATGTGTCCCAGGCCACAGCTCATCAGACGTGAGGGGGCGGTGACAAGGGTCGTCGGAAAAATTGGTTTAGACCTGTGTGATCGAGAGGGGAGGGAGTGGAGTAGCGATCCGTAAAGGATCAGCAATGCCACGTAAAGATCATTCATATATTTTCGGGGCAAATGGCCTAGTCGATCCCTCGGAGCGGTGAATAAGTCATTTGATCGGCTTGTCATCCTCATTCCATCTCGGGCCCGTGTGATCTTGGGCGGTGCCACCGGTTCAAACCCGGCGGATCACCACAAAAAGCGCTCGTCAGCGTTCGTCTGAGAGAAGGAAGAAGGTGGGCGGAACATGGCCGCCAACCAGAGGATCGCCGTCGGCGTGGTCGCCGCGGCCTGTGCCGTCTCGCTCGCGGCGTGCGGGAGCGGCACCCATGCTGCGCGGGAGGGGTCGTCCGGCCCGCAGAAGGGGGCGCCCGCGGCACCCGCGCCCAAGAGCGTGCTCCGGCTGCTCGGCGACGGATCGACCGCGTACACCGGCACGCAACCCCATCTGCCCAGGCCCGAGCGGCTGAAGCCCGGTCAGAAGCCCCCGCAGTTCGTCGTCTTCTCCTGGGACGGCGCGGGCGAGGACAGCCAGAAGCTGTTCTCGCACTTCCGCAAGGTCGCCAAGGAGAACAACGCCAACATGACGTTCTTCCTCAGCGGTGTTTATCTGCTGCCGGAGGACAAACGCGACCTCTACAAGCCCCCGCAGCACTCGCCGGGCAGCTCCGACATCGGCTTCAACGACCAGCAGGGGATCAGCGACACCGTCAAACAGGCCCGGCTCGCCTGGCTGGACGGCAACGAGATCGGCACCCACTTCAACGGCCACTTCTGCGGGCCCGACGGCGGGGTGGGCACCTGGTCGGTGAACGAGTGGAAGAGCGAGATCAGCCAGGCCAAGCAGTTCGTGGAGAACTGGAAGACGAACTCGGGCATGAAGAACGCGGCCCCGCTGCCCTTCGACTACGACAAGGAGCTGATCGGCGGCCGTACCCCCTGCCTGGAGGGCCAGAAGAACTTCGTGCAGGCGGCCCGCCAGCTGGGCTTCCGCTATGACTCCAGCGGGGTCGACAACCAGCTCTGGCCGAAGAAGAAGGACGGCCTGTGGGACCTCTCCATGCAGCTGGTCCCGTTCCCCGGGCACAACTTCGAAGAGCTGACCATGGACTACAACTACATGATCAACCAGTCGGGCACCAAGACCCAGGGCGACCCCGACGAGTTCGGCACCTGGGGCGACCAGGTGCGCGACAGCCTCCTCCAGGGCTTCGACCGGGTCTACGACGGCAACCGCGCGCCCCTCGTCATCGGCAACCACTTCGAGTCCTGGAACGGCGGCACGTACATGCGCGCCGTCGAGGACGTGGTGAAGAAGGTCTGCGGCAAGCCCGAGGTGCGCTGCGTCTCCTTCCATCAGCTCGCCGACTGGCTGGACGCCCAGGACCCCAAGACCCTGGAGAAACTGCGGAGCCTGAAGGTGGGCGAGGCGCCCAAGCAGGGCTGGGCGTCCTACCTCTCCGGCCGCCCGGCTCCGGCGCCCAAGGGAGTCCCCGGGGCGCCGGCCGTCAAGGGGTAGGCGGCGAGCGGGAGTTGCCGGACGGGAGTTGTCGGACGGGCGGTTTCAGGCGGAAGCCGACACGCCCGCTTCGAGGCCCTCGCCGAGCACGAAGCCGGGGTCGACCTGCGCCGCCAGGTCGGCCCCGGTGCGCTCATTGCCCCACGACTCGGCGTTCCTCAGATGGAAGTGCACCATCTGGCGCATGTAGCGCTCCCGGTCCCGCCGCTCGTACGTGGCGTCGGCGGTGGCCCGAAGGGTCGCGAGCGCACGGGCGTTGGCCTCCTCCAGGAGGTCGAACCGCGGCGGGCGGCCCTTCTCCATGGCCCGCACCCAGTCCGAGCGCCCGACCGTGACCAGCAGGTCCTCCCCGACCTCCGCGTGCAGGAAGTCGATGTCGTCCTGCTCCTGGATCTTGTTGCCGACGACCTTCAGGGCGACGCCGAAGTCCCGGGCGTACTCCTTGTACTGGCGGTAGACGGAGACTCCCTTGCGGGTCGGCTCGGCGACGAGGAACGTCATGTCGAAGCGGGTGAACATGCCGGAGGCGAAGGAGTCCGAGCCCGCGGTCATGTCGACCACCACGTACTCGTCGGGGCCGTCGACCAGGTGGTTCAGATACAGCTCCACCGCTCCGGTCTTGGAGTGGTAGCAGGCGACACCGAGATCGGCGTCGGTGAAGGGGCCGGTGACCATCAGCCGGACGGCGCCGCCGTCGAGCTCCACCGGACGCGCGCAGGCGTCGTAGACCGGGTTGGGCTCGCGCACCCGCACCAGCCGCGAACCCTGCCCCGGCGGGGTCGTCTTGATCATGGTGGCGGCGGATGCGATGCGCGGGTTGCTGCCGCGCAGATAGTCCTTGATCAGCGGCAGCCGCTCGCCCATGGCGGGCAGCGCGGCCGCCTCGGCCTCGTCCAGACCGAGCGCGGGGCCGAGGTGCTGGTTGATGTCCGCGTCGATCGCGACGGCGGCGGCCCCGGACGCGGCGAGGTGGCGGATGAAAAGGGAGGAGAGCGTGGTCTTGCCGCTCCCGCCCTTCCCGACGAAAGCAATTTTCATGTTCACCAAGCGTAGTTGCGGGATAGCTGTAGGTGGCATGGTTGAGTGAAGAAGACCACTCCTTCGAGGGGTCTGCCGATCGGGTGCGTACTGTCGTACTCATGAGTACGACAGCCGATCCGCTCGCGGCCCTGGGCGCACTGCCCGGCGTGGCCGAGTCCGTGGAGTCCGTGCGCAAGGCCGTGGACCGGGTCTACGGGCACCGGATCATGCGCCGCCGCAGCAACGCGATCACCTCCGAGGCGGCCCTGCGCGCCGCCCGCGGCTCGGCGGCGCTGTCCGGCGCCGACTGGGCGCTGGAGGAGGTACGACGGCGCACCGACTTCGGCACCGACGACGAGTCGCGGGTGATGGGCGCGGCCCTGCGGCTGACGGCCGAGGCGGGCCAACTGCTGTCCATCTGGCGGCAGTCACCGCTGCGAGTGCTGGCCCGGCTGCACCTGGTGGCCGCGGCGAGCGACGAGAGCCGGGTCGGCCGGCCGCGCCAGGACGGTGAGGCGGTGGACGAGCCGCTGATCGAGCTGCCGCTGCCGGACGCGCGGGAGGTCTCCGGGCGGCTGGACGGCCTCGCGGACCTGATCATCGCGGGCAGCTCGGCCCCGGCCCTGGTGACGGCGGCCGTGGTGCACGGCGAACTGCTCGCGCTGCGCCCCTTCACCTCGCACAACGGGCTGGTCGCGCGCGCCGCCGAGCGGATCGTGCTGATCGGCAGCGGCCTGGACCCGAAGGCGGTCTGCCCGGCCGAGGTCGGTCACGCGGAGCAGGGGCGCGCCGAGTACCTGGCGGCGCTGGCGGGCTATGTCTCGGGCACTCCCGAGGGCATGGCGGCGTGGATCGCGCACTGCGGGCGCGCGATCGAGTTCGGGGCGCGGGAGTCGACGGCGGTGTGCGAGGCGCTGCAGCGCGGCGCGGCCTGAGGTTTCGCACCCGGGTGCGGACAGAGATGCGGCGGTACGAATTCTCGTACCGCCGCTGGCATGAGCACCTGGTTACCAAGCGTCCTCGATGACTCGCCCATCAGGACGGGGACTTTGCCCGTACCTGGTGCGGCTGGCCCGTATTCGACGGGTCGACGTCGCGTGGGTGCCCGGTGTTCATGCAGGGGTCCGTGGGCCAAATGCGTAGTGACTGGGGATCCTCTCGGATGTCCATGGTCGCGCGGGCCGCTGACTTCTTTGTACCGCGCGGTGGGGACAAGTGGAACCCCTGCTCGCACTTCTTTACTTTCAGGGGCGAGCAGGGGCGAGCAGGGGTAAACAGGGGCGGGCAGGGGTGAAGCGGGTGAAAAGGGCAGCCGGCGGCGGGTGGTGCGCGTGCGGGCGTCGGGCGGGGCCCGTCAGGCGGTGCCGCGGCGGCGGTTGGCGTACCAGACGAGTCCGGCCGTCGCGGCGGCCGCACCCACGGCCGCCGCCGCGACCAGCGCGGGGCGCGGCGGTACGGACAGGGTGGGCAGCCGCTTCTTGAGCGGGACGGGGCGGCGGAACTCCAGCACCGGCCAGTCCCGCGCGACGGCCTCGCGGCGCAGCGCCCGGTCCGGGTTGACGGCGTGCGGGTGCCCGACCGCCTGGAGCATCGGCAGATCGGTCGCCGAGTCGCTGTAGGCGAAGCAGCGGTCGAGGTCGTAGCCCTCGGAGACGGCCAGCTCCCGGATCGCCTCCGCCTTGGTCGGGCCGTAGGCGTAGTACTCCACCTCGCCGGTGAAGCAGCCGTCCTCGCCGACGACCATACGGGTGGCCACCACCCGGTCCGCGCCCAGGAGTTCACCGACCGGCTCGACCACCTCGGCGCCCGAGGTGGACACGATCACCACGTCCCGGCCGGCCGTGTGGTGCTCCTCGATGAGCGAGGCGGCCTCGTCGTAGATGATCGGATCGATCAGGTCGTGCAGGGTCTCGGCGACGATCTCCCGCACCTGCTGCTGGTTCCAGCCCCGGACCATGTCCGAGAGATAGGCGCGCATGCGCTCCATCTGGTCATGGTCCAGACCGCCGGCCAGGAACACGAACTGGGCATAGGCGGTGCGCAACGCGGCCCTGCGGTTGATCAGCCCGCCTTGGTAGAAGGACTTGCTGAAGGTGAGTGTGCTGGACTTCGCAATGACCGTCTTGTCCAGGTCGAAGAAGGCCGCCGCGCGAGGCAAGGAGTGGTTTTCCACGTCCCCGAGCATAGGCGCCCACCATTCGGCGTAAGGTGGGGCGCGTGGGTTTGCCTGAGAAGGCTCTCGGGTACACCATGGAAGTCACGGATCGTTCGCGACCGTGCTAACCCGGTCCGGCTCCTCCCCCCCCGAGTCGGCCGTGGGGACGACCCCCGCTCTCCCCCCCGGCGGGGGTCGTCGCATGTCCGGACGGGTTTTTCCGCCTCTTTCCCTCCCTCGTACGGCCGAGCGGCCGGCGCCTCCGCGTCGTGACCGCCGCTTCCGCGCGCCCATGATCCGTTACTCCGGGTAATCGTAGGGCTGCGCTGAGGATGCCGCACAGGGGTCGGTACCGGCGTCACCGGTTCGGGTGACGGAGTTATTCACAGGGCCTGAGTTGTCCACGGTTTTCCACCAAGATCCACACGATTTCGCGGATCGCCGCACTGTGTTTCCCACGCACTCCCGCCGCGGCGAGTTCACGGCCGGTTCCGTTTGCGGGAGGCGTACGGCCGATTCCGGTCGGCCTTCATCGCGTCGTTCATGTCGCCGTTCATGCCGTCGTTCATGCCGTTCATATGGAAGCCGCCCACCGGTTCTCCAGATGTCGGGAAATCGCGTGGCCACAGGGCCGCGCGGCGAAGGGGGAACACCGTGTCCGGAACCATCACCCATGACCCACCACCCGCCTGCGGCGGCCCGCTCATCGTCACCGAGGACGCCGCGCTCCTGGACGATCTGCTGCGCCTGTGCGCCGCCGCGGGCGCGACACCCGAGGTGCACCACGGCGTCCCCGACCAAGCGGACACCTGGGCGGCGGCCCCGCTCGTGCTGGTCGGGGACGACGCCGCCCATCGGCTGCTGGGGGCCGCGCGCCGCCGCCAGGTGGTGCTGATCGGCCGCGAGCAGGACGACCCGGACGTGTGGCGGCGCGGCATGGAGATCGGCGCCGACCATGTCCTGATCCTGCCCGAGGGCGAGCAGTGGCTGGTCGACCGGATCGCCGACGTCGCCGAGGGGGTCGGCCGGCCGGCCCTCACCGTCGGCGTGATCGGCGGCCGGGGCGGGGCCGGGGCGTCCACCCTGGCCTGCGCGCTGGCCGTCACCGCCGCCCGCGAGGGGCTGCGCACCCTGCTCGTGGACGCCGATCCGCTCGGCGGCGGGCTCGATGTGCTGCTCGGCGGCGAGGGCGCCGAGGGCCTGCGCTGGCCGGCCTTCGCCGCCTCCCGGGGGCGGGTGGGCGGCGGCGCCCTGGAGGAGTCGCTGCCCTCGCTGCACTCCCTGCGGGTGCTCAGCTGGGACCGGGGCGACTGCGTCGCCGTGCCGCCCCAGGCCGTGCGCGCGGTGCTCCCGTGCCGCCCCAGGCCGTGCGCGCGGTGCTCGCCGCCGCCCGGCGCCGCGGCGGCGCCGTCGTGGTCGATCTGCCCCGCCGCCTGGACGAAGGGGTCGGCGAGGTCCTCGCCCAGCTCGACCTGGCCCTCCTCGTCGTCCCCGCCGAACTGCGGGCCCTCGCCGCCGCCGGCCGGATCGTCGCCGCCGTCGGCATGGCCGTCCGCGATCTGCGGGTCGCGGTGCGCGGTCCGTACGCACCCGGTCTTGACGACCGTGAGGTGGCCCGCCTGCTCGGCCTGCCGCTCGCGGGGGAGGTGCCGGTGGAACCCGGGCTGCTGCGGCCGAGGGGCACCGGGAGACCACCGGGCGCGAGCGGGCGCGGCCCACTGGCCCGGTTCTGCACGGGGTTCTGGGAGCGGGCGCTGGTGGAGTCCGGGGGTGCGCGGTGAGCTTCGCGGCGCTCGACCAGGCCGCCCTGCTCGACGGGGTGCGCCGACGGCTCGCCGAGAGCGGTGCCGAACCCACCCCGGCGCGGGTCGCGCAGGCGCTGCGCGCCCAGGGGCGGGTGCTCGGGGACGCCGAGATCCTCGGGGTGGCCGAGCGGCTGAGATCCGAACTCGTCGGCAGCGGCCCCCTGGAGCCGCTGCTCGCCGACCCCGAGGTCACCGACGTCCTGGTGTCCGCGCCCGACCGGGTGTGGGTGGACCGGGGCGGCGGCCTGGAGCTGACACCGGTCACCTTCCCCGACGCGGCGGCGGTACGACGCCTCGCGCAGCGGCTGGCCGCGGTGGCCGGACGCCGGCTGGACGACGCCCGGCCATGGGCGGACGCCAGGCTCCCCGACGGCACCCGGCTGCACGCCGTACTGCCCCCGGTCGCCGTCGGCTGCACCTGCCTGGCCCTGCGGGTGGTACGGCCCCGGGCCTTCACCCTCGCCGAACTGGTGGCGGCCGGCACGGTACCGCCCGGCGGCGACCGAATCCTGCGCGCCCTGCTGGCCGCCCGGCTGTCCTTCCTGGTCAGCGGCGGGACGGGCAGCGGCAAGACGACGCTCCTCAGCGCCCTGCTCGGCCTGGTCGGCGCCGACGAGCGGATCGTGCTCGCCGAGGACTCCGCGGAGCTGAGACCCGACCACCCGCATGTCGTCCGGCTGGAGACCCGGCCCGCGAACCAGGAGGGCGCGGGCCTGGTCACCCTTCAGGACCTGGTGCGCCAGGCCCTGCGGATGCGGCCGGACCGGCTGGTCGTCGGAGAGGTCCGCGGACCCGAGGTCGTCCATCTGCTCGCCGCGCTCAACACGGGCCATGAGGGCGGCTGTTGCACGGTCCACGCCAACACCGCCGGGGACGTCCCGGCCCGCCTGGAGGCGCTGGCCACGGCCGCGGGTCTCGACCGGGCCGCGCTGCACAGCCAGCTGGCGGCCACCCTGTCCGTGGTGCTCCACCTGGCGCGGGACCGCTCCGGCCGGCGCCGGATCGCGGAGGTGCACGTCCTGGAGCGGGACGCCACGGGCCTGGTGCGGACGGTGCCCGCGCTGCGATGGGGGGAGCGGGCGTTCGTGCGGCAGGAGGGGTGGGGGCGGCTCGCCCGACTGCTGGGTGGGGCGGCCGAGTTCACGGACGGGGGCGGCGGTGGCGGTGGCGGGTTCGGTGTCGGCCGAGGCGGCGGGTTCGGGGGTGGCGAGGGTGATGGGTGAGGTGAGGGGTGAGATGTCGATGGGGGCCGCGCTGATCTGCCTGGCCGCGCTGGGGTGGCTGCTGTGCGAGCGGCACCACGGGGCGCGGCGGGCGCGGCTGCTGCTGGCCGGGGGCGGCGGGCCGGGGGCCGGTCCGTCGGTACAGGAGCAACTCGCGCGCGCGTTACGGCGGTTGCGTGACCGTTGGGGAGCCGAGTGGTGGGCCCTGGTGGCGGGGCTGCTGCTCGCGGTGCTGGGCGGCTCGGTGCTCCCGGTCGTCGCGGGGGCGGCCGGGGTGCCCGTGCTGCGCCGGGTGCGGCTGGCCGGGGAGGCGAGACGCGCCCGGGAGCGGCGGGTGGACCGGGTGATCGCCCTGTGCGGGGTGTTCGCCGGTGAGGTGCGGGCCGGACGGCAGCCCGGCGAGGCGCTGCTGCTGGCCGCGCGGGACTCGGGCGGGCTCGGCGAGGCACTGGCCGCCGTGGTCGCGGCGGCCCGCTTCGGCGGGGATGTGCCCGGCGCCCTCGCCGCGGCGGCCCGGCAGCCGGGCGCCGAGGGCCTGCTAGATCGGAAGAGCGGCCGGCCTCGACCGGCTGGACGGCGCCCTGCGCGCCGAACGGGACCAACGCGCCGACCTGCGCGCCCAGCTGGCCGGCGCGAGGGCCACCGCCGTCCTGCTCGCCGCCCTTCCCGCCCTCGGCCTCCTCCTCGGCGCGGCCATGGGTGCCGCCCCGCTGCGGGTCCTCCTGCACAGCGGACCCGGCCTCGGCTGCCTGCTGATCGGCGCGGTGTTCGAGACGGCCGGGCTGTGGTGGTCGGCGCGGATCGTGCGGGCAGCGGGGGCGGGGACATGAGCGGAGGTGGGAGGACGTGAGCGGGGACGTCGTGCACAGGCTGGGGACGGCCGTGGCCGTGGCGGTGGCGCTCGGCTGGGGCGGCCGGCTCGCGGTGTCGGTCCGGCGGGGGCGCCGGGCCCGGCAGCGGGCGGCCGTACTGCTGGGGCCGAAGCCCGGGCCGAAGAAGCCGCCGTCGGCGGTCATGGCCGCGGTACGGCGATGGCTGCCGCCCGTGGGCGCGGCGGGCGGGGTGTGGGTGCTGGTCGGCGGAGCCGCCGGGGTGCTGCTCGGGCTCGGCGTCGGTGCCGTGCTCTGGCGCCGGCGGGCGAGCCGGTCGAGATCGGCTGGCCGCGCTGCCGGGCGCGGGTGCGCTGGCGCGGCTGCTGGAGCGGGCCGACGAGTCGGGACTGCCCGCCGCCGCTCCGGTGGCCCGCATCGCCTCGGACACCCGCGCGGAATGGGGCCGCACCGCGACGGCACGCGCTCGGCGGGCGGCCGTACTGATCTCCGCGCCGGTGGGCCTGTGCTTCCTGCCCGCCTTCGTCGCGATCGGGGTGCTGCCCGTGGTCATCGGGCTGGCAGGCGGGGTGATGGCGGGGAGGTGAGGGACGGCGCGGCGCGTACCGAGGGCGGAAATCGTGAGAACTGATCCGGAAATCATGGGAGTTGAGATGAAAAGGAAGATCGTCGAAGTGCTGGCCGTGGTGCGGCGGGTGTGCCGTCGGGACTCCGGGATGGTGACCTCCGAGTACGCGATGGGGATCATCGCGGCCGTCGGATTCGCCTTGCTGCTCTACGAGGTCGTCACCAGCGGCGAGGTCCGGGCGGAGCTCCAGTCCATCGTGAAGAAGGCCCTCAGTGCGCGGATGTGAACGGGGCTCGGACCAGGGCTTCGTGACGGCGGAGACGGCCATGGCGCTCTGCGTGCTGGTGGCGTTCACGATGGCGCTGGTGTGGGCGTTGCTGATGGCGGCGGCGCAGATCCGGTGCGTGGACGCGGCCCGCGTGGGCGCCCGGGCCGCCGCCCGCCAGGACCCGCCCGCCACGGTGCTGTCGGTGACCCGCCAGGCAGCACCGAGCGGGGCCCGGGTGACGGTCGGGCGAGCGGGCGACCAGGTCCGGGTCACGGTGGTGGCGAGACCGCCGGTGCTCAGCGGCCTGCCGTTCGAACTCCGTGAGGAGGCGGTGGCGTTGGCGGAGGAGACGGTCGGAGGGAAGGAGGCGGGGCCGTGAGACGGCAGGGGGTGTGGGCGCGGGTGCGAGGCCCGGCTCGTGCCCGGGGCAGGGGCCTTAATCGGCGTACGGCGGGCCGCTGCGGCTCCGACCGGGGTTCCGCCACCGTCTGGAGTCTCGGGGCGATCGCGGTGCTCTGCGTGGTGTTCGGCGCGGTGCTCGCGCTCGGGCACGCCGTCACCGTCCGGCACCGGGCGGCGGGCGGCGCGGACCTGGCGGCGCTCGCGGCCGCGGACCACTGGGCGGCGGGCGGCGCTCGCGGCCGCGGACCACTGGGCGGCGGGCGGCGAGGCGGCCTGCGCGCTGGCCGGCCGCGTGGCGTCGGCCCAGGGGGTTCGGTTGGTGCGCTGCACGGTGGAGGGCGAGATCGCGGACGTGACAGCGGCCTCGGGAAGCGGCCCCTTCACAGCCGAGATCCGCTCCAGAGCGGGCCCGACAGCCCCACCGGCCCTCACTTTCGCGCCACCACCTCCCGTCCTGCCGACAGCTGGGCTGTCGCACGGCGCTCCGGGAGGCCGGTGACGGTGACGTGGGTGACGGGCGGAGCGCCCACCGGCTCTGGCCCCGGCCTCGCCGCCTCCCGCTTTGCTGGCACCTGGCCCGTAGCGTGGCGCTCTGGGGCGGTGGCGGTGACGTGGGTGTCGGGTGGGGCGCGCACCGGCCCGCGCTCCCGCCCCGTCGCCGTCCGGCGTGCCAGCCCCGGCCGGTCGCCACAGGCGCTCTGGGGGGCGGTGGCTTGGGTGCCGGGTCGGGCGCTCACCGGCCCTTGCCCTCGCCCCGTCGCCTTCGGCCGTGCCGGCCCCGGCCCGTCGTCACAGGCCGCTCTGAGGGCCGCGCTGACGTGGGCGCCGGGCCGGAGCGCCTACCGCTACCTGAGCGGCTGTTCCAGGGCCTCTCCGGCCCCCGGCTCGGCGGATCCCCGGACACCGGGCCCCGAGTCTGCTCTCGCCCCCCGGTCTGCCCTCGCCCCCCGGGTCCCCGCCCCGCCCCCGTCGGTCAGTTTCCCAGTGCTCGTCACGGAGTTGAGGCCGTTTCCTCCGGGCTGTCCGCCTCGGTCCCGGCCTGCGGTGGTTCCGGTGCTTGGCGCAGCAGGGTCGTCAGGAGGCGGACCGCGCCGCGTTTGTGGAGGGGGTCGTTGCCGTTGCCGCACTTGGGGGACTGGATGCAGGAGGGGCAGCCGGCGTCGCACTCGCAGGAGGCGATGGCCTCGCGGGTGGCGGTGAGCCAGGCGCGGGCGGTGTGGAAGGCGCGCTCGGCGAAGCCCGCGCCGCCGGGGTGGCCGTCGTACACGAAGACCGTCGGGAGGAGAGTGTCGGGATGCAGCGGGACGGAGACGCCGCCGATGTCCCAGCGGTCGCAGGTCGCGAAGAGCGGCAGCATGCCGATGGAGGCGTGCTCGGCGGCGTGCAGGGAGCCGCCGAGGATCTCCGGGTTGATCCGGGCCTCGTCCAGCTGGTCCTCGGTGACCGTCCACCACACCGCGCGGGTGCGCAGCGTACGAGGAGGCAGGTCGAGCTTGGTCTCGCCCAGCACCTCGCCGGTGATCAGACGTCGGCGCAGGAAGGAGACCACCTGGTTGGTGACCTCGACGGAGCCGTAGCAGAGCCGGCCCGCGCCCCAGGGGATCTCGGTGTCGGTCTCCAGGACGGAGATGGCGGTGGTGTCGCGGGCGACCGTCGAGTACGGCGGCTCGGCCTGTTCGACCAGGGCGACGGAGTCCGCGAGGTCGAGGGAGCGCACCAGATAGGTGCGGCCCTGGTGGAGGTGGACCGCGCCCTCGTGGACGGTGGAGTGCGCGGCGGCCTCGTCGACCGTGCCGAGCAGGCGCCCCGTGCCCTCCTCCACGATCTGCACCGGCCGTCCGCCCCCGCCGCGGATGTCGGTGAGGTCGGCGGCCCGTTCCCGGCGGGTCCAGTGCCAGGCCCGGGTCCGCCGGCGCAGCAGCTTCGCGGCCTCCAGCTGCGGCAGCACGTCCGCGCAGGCGGGACCGAACAGTTCGAGGTCCGCCTCGGTCAGCGGGAGTTCCGCGGCGGCGGCGCACAGGTGCGGGGCGAGGACGTAGGGGTTGTCGGGGTCGAGGACGGTCGACTCCACCGGCCGGTCGAACAGGGCCTCCGGGTGGTGGACGAGGAAGGTGTCCAGCGGATCGTCCCGGGCGACGAGGACCGCGAGGGCGCCCTGCCCGGAGCGGCCCGCACGACCCGCCTGCTGCCACAGGGAGGCCCTGGTGCCCGGGTAACCGCAGATCACCACCGCGTCCAGACCGGAGACGTCCACGCCCAGCTCCAGGGCCGTGGTGGCGGCGAGCCCGAGCAGCTGCCCGGAGTGCAGGTCGCGCTCCAGGGCGCGGCGCTCCTCGGGGAGGTAGCCGCCGCGGTAGGCCGCGACCCGCCGCACCAGGGAGCGGTCGACCTCGGCCAGTTTCTCCTGGGCGATCACCGAGATCAGCTCGGCGCCGCGCCGGGAGCGTACGAAGGCGACCGAGCGCACGCCCTGCACGGTCAGGTCGGTCAGCAGGTCGGCGGTCTCGGCGGTGGCGGTACGCCGTACGGGCGCGCCCTTCTCGCCGTGCAGCTCGGTGAGCGGGGGCTCCCACAGGGCGAAGACCAGCTCGCCGCGCGGGGAGGCGTCGTCGGCGACCTCCACCACCGGCAGGCCGGTCAGCCGCCGGGCGGCGACGGCGGGTTCGGCGGCGGTCGCGGAGGCCAGCAGGAAGACCGGGGAGGAGCCGTACCGGGCGCAGACGCGGCGCAGTCGGCGCAGCACCTGGGCGACATGCGAGCCGAAGACGCCCCGGTAGGTGTGGCACTCGTCGATGACGACGTACTTCAGCGACTTCAGGAAGGAGGACCAGCGCGGGTGGGAGGGCAATATCCCGCGGTGCAGCATGTCGGGGTTGGTGAGGACGTAGTTGGCGTACTGGCGTACCCACTCGCGTTCCTCGTACGGGGTGTCGCCGTCGTACACGGCCGGGCGGACCGCGGTGCCGAGCGGTTGTGAAAGTTCCTTCACCGACCGGCACTGGTCCGCCGCGAGCGCCTTGGTGGGGGAGAGGTACAGCGCGGTGGCCCCTCGGCCGTTCGGCGCCCGGGAACCCTCCAGAAGGGTGGACAGCACGGGGACGAGATACGCGAGGGACTTGCCGGAGGCGGTGCCGGTGGCGACGACCACCGAATCGCCGTCCAGGGCGTGCTCGGCGGCCAGCGCCTGGTGCGCCCAGGGATGCTCGATGCCGCACTCCTGGACGGCCGCGATCACCTCGGGCCGAATCCGGTCAGGCCAGATGGCATGGCGGCCGGTGCGCGGGGGCAAGTGCTCCGTATGAGTGATGCGCGCAGCCCGGCTCGGACCGGAGGCGAGTCTGCCCAGGACAGCGCCCGGGGACGGGCGGGAAGCCGGGTCCGGCACGGGTCGATCGGATCGGTGATTCTTGGCCATCGGCACCGAGTGTGTCACTGGCGTGACGGACAATGGAGTCAAGGCGTCGTGCACGCACGCCGGTAAGTGATTGAATGCCATCGCGGCTGGCGTTGCGTCCCGGGGGCCGCATGCCAGGGTGCCCGAGGGGCGACCGCTCGATAGCAAGGTGCTGGAGGATCCGTGGACCTGTCCCTGTCGACCCGTACCGTCGGCGATCGTACGGTCGTCGAGGTCGGTGGCGAAATCGATGTATACACCGCGCCAAAGCTGCGCGAGCAGCTGGTCGAGCTGGTGAACGACGGCAATTTCCATCTTGTCGTCGACATGGAGGGCGTGGACTTCCTCGACTCCACCGGACTCGGCGTGCTGGTCGGCGGCCTGAAGCGGGTGCGTGCCCATGAGGGCTCGCTGCGCCTGGTCTGCAACCAGGAGCGCATTCTCAAGATCTTCCGTATCACCGGCCTCACCAAGGTGTTCCCGATCCACACCTCGGTCGAGGAAGCGGTGGCGGCCACCGACTGACCTTGTCCGACCGACCCTGCCGCCGGCCGCTGCCCGCGGTGGGGTCGTCGGTGGGTCGTGCCTGATTCCGGCCGTTGTGCCCTGTCTCGCACCCCGTGGGGGCGGTGCCGGGTGTGCCCCGGCGGATCCGGGTAACGAAGTTCATGAGGGGCGGGCCCGGCGAGCCCGTCCGACCGCAGTCCCGTAGTCGTGAGGGGGATGCATGGCCACCGTCGAACTCCGCTTCAGCGCGCTGCCCGAGCATGTCAGGACCGCCCGGCTGGTGGCGGCCGCGGTGGCACGCAGGGCCGGAGTGGACGAGGCCGTCCTGGACGAGGTGCGGCTCGCCGTGGGCGAGGCGTGCTCCCGTGCCGTGGGGCTCCACCAGATCGGCGGCATCGACGCGCCGGTGAAGGTGGCGCTGATCGAGGAGGAGAAACAGTTCTCCATCGAGGTCGGCGACGAAGCCCCGCACGCGGTCCCCGCCGAGCGGGTCTCCGGGGGCGCCGCGGCGGACGCGGACGTGGAGGCCGAGGAGGACGAGATGGGCCTCGCGGTCATCAGTGGCCTCGTGGACGACGTCGAGGTCACCACCGGGGAGAACGGCGGACTGATCCGCATGACCTGGCCCGCCGCCCCACCGGCGGTCACCGTCGGCTGACATCGCCGTCCGAAGAACACGAACGTACGATCAGGGCCCTGCTTCGGCAGGGCCCTGATCGTGTTTTGGGCAGATCATTTCCGACCGCCCCTTCGGCGCCCCTGGAATTCGTGAAGGAATTCACGATCAATAGCCGTATCATTCGATCAAGGTTCAATGGGACCCGCGACGTCCGTCAATGCTTTTGAGGCATTACCTCTTTCGGGTTCGTCAACCGGTGTGTGCAGGCCAATTCTGTTTACCGTGCTCTTTTGACATCACTCAGGGGTACCTACAATCCGTCCACATCTTGAGCTCAGCCCAAGCGTCAAGGAGGACGAATGGCGGGGCTTTCTTACCCCTCTGAGTTGGACCACCCCACATACCTCGCGGCCGCGGTGCTCACCAACGGCAACAGGGTCATCGTGGCCGTCATCGCGGCGGTAGCCCTCGCCGCGCTGGTGGTCGCGGGGATCCTGGTGCGCCAGGTGCTCGCCGCGGGCGAGGGCACCGACAGCATGAAGAAGATCGCCGAAGCGGTTCAGGAAGGCGCCAAGGCGTATCTCGCCCGGCAGCTGCGCACGCTCGGCGTATTCGCCGTCGTCGTCTTCTTCCTGCTTCTGCTGCTGCCCGCGGACGACTGGAATCAGCGTGCCGGGCGTTCGGTGTTCTTCCTGATCGGCGCGGTGTTCTCGGCCGCCACCGGCTATATCGGCATGTGGCTCGCGGTACGGAGCAATGTGCGGGTCGCCGCCGCGGCCCGGGAAGCGACCCCGGGCGAGGGCGAACCCGAAAAAGATCTCACCACCGTCTCGCACACCGCGATGAAGATCGCATTTCGCACGGGCGGTGTCGTCGGCATGTTCACGGTGGGCCTCGGCCTGCTGGGCGCCTCCTGCGTGGTGCTCGTCTACGCCGCCGACGCGCCGAAGGTCCTGGAGGGCTTCGGCCTCGGCGCCGCCCTGATCGCCATGTTCATGCGTGTCGGCGGCGGCATCTTCACCAAGGCCGCCGACGTCGGCGCCGACCTGGTCGGCAAGGTCGAGCAGGGCATCCCGGAGGACGACCCGCGCAACGCCGCCACGATCGCCGACAACGTGGGCGACAACGTCGGCGACTGCGCGGGCATGGCGGCCGACCTCTTCGAGTCGTACGCCGTCACCCTGGTGGCCGCGCTGATCCTCGGCAAGGTCGCCTTCGGCGACTCCGGGCTCGCCTTCCCGCTGCTGGTGCCGGCCATCGGGGTGATCACCGCGATGATCGGCATCTTCGCGGTCGTCCCCCGGCGCGCCGACCGCAGCGGCATGACCGCGATCAACCGCGGCTTCTTCATCTCCGCGGTGATCTCCCTCGCGCTGGTCGCCGTCGCCGTCTTCGCCTACCTGCCCTCCAGCTACGCCGACCTCAGCGGAGTGACGGACGCGGCGATCAAGGCCAAGGACGGCGATCCGCGGATCCTCGCCCTGGTCGCGGTGGCCATCGGCATCCTGCTCGCGGCCGTCATCCAGCAGCTGACCGGCTACTTCACCGAGACCAACCGGCGCCCGGTCCGCGACATCGGCAAGACCTCCCTGACCGGACCCGCCACCGTCGTCCTGTCCGGCATCTCGCTCGGCCTGGAGTCCGCCGTCTACACCGCGCTGCTCATCGCGCTCAGTGTGTACGGCGCGTTCCTGCTCGGCGGTACGTCGATCATGCTCGCGCTGTTCGCGGTCGCGCTGGCCGGCACCGGCCTGCTGACCACGGTCGGGGTGATCGTCGCCATGGACACCTTCGGGCCGGTCTCCGACAACGCCCAGGGCATCGCCGAGATGTCCGGCGACGTCGAGGGCGCGGGCGCGCAGGTGCTCACCAACCTGGACGCGGTCGGCAACACCACCAAGGCGATCACCAAGGGCATCGCGATCGCCACCGCGGTGCTCGCGGCGTCGGCGCTCTTCGGGTCGTACCGCGACGCGATCACCACCAATGTGCAGGACGTCGGGGAGAAGCTCAGCGGGCCCGGCGCGCCGCTGAGCCTGTCCCTGGACATCTCGCAGCCCAACAACCTGGTCGGCCTCATCGCGGGCGCCGCGGTCGTCTTCCTCTTCTCCGGGCTGGCCATCAACGCCGTGTCGCGGTCGGCGGGCTCGGTGGTGTTCGAGGTGCGGCGGCAGTTCCGTGAGAAGCCGGGGATCATGGACTTCACGGAGACGCCCGAGTACGGCAAGGTCGTCGACATCTGCACCAAGGACGCCCTGCGGGAGCTGGCCACGCCCGGACTGCTCGCGGTGATGGCGCCGATCTTCGTCGGGTTCACGCTCGGCGTCGGCTCGCTCGGCTCCTACCTCGCCGGTGCGATCGGCGCGGGCACGCTGATGGCGGTGTTCCTCGCCAATTCCGGCGGCGCCTGGGACAACGCCAAGAAGCTGGTGGAGGACGGCCACCACGGCGGCAAGGGCAGCGAGGCCCACGCGGCCACGGTGATCGGCGACACGGTCGGCGACCCCTTCAAGGACACCGCGGGGCCGGCGATCAACCCGCTGCTGAAGGTCATGAACCTGGTCTCGCTGCTCATCGCGCCCGCGGTGATCAAGTTCTCCTACGGCCAGGACAAGAACCTCGGCGTACGGATCGGGGTCGCGATCCTCGCGCTGCTGGTGATCGGCACGGCCGTGTACATCTCCAAGCGGCGCGGCATCGCCGTCGGCGACGAGGAGGAGAGCCCCGAACGGGTCGCCAACTCGGCCGACGCGGCGGTGGTTTCGTAGGTTTCGGGAGACGTCCTGCGCAAAGGACGGGCGGGCGGGGCGTTCGAAGGACGCGCCGCCCGCCCGTTCGTGTGCGCGGGTACGGCCCCGTCGTGAGCCTTCTCTCGCGCAAAAAGTAATAAAAGGTACTTAGGGAGCGATCGGTGTGCGGAGGGTGTGCGTCCGCCGTGTAGGGTCCGGGGCCCGAGAGCCATGGAAGGGACCAATCCGGTGAACAAGAAGCTCGCGGCCGCACTGTCCGGCGGTGCGGTACTGGTGGCTGCGCTGTCGGGATGCAGCGGCAACAGCGCCCCCAAGGGGCCCGACCCCAAGCTCGTCAGCTGGGCCAAGTCGGTGTGCGACGCCGTACCCGCGCAGGACGCGAAGATCAAGGCGGCGAACGCGGCGATCTCCACGACGGCCGCCGACACGGCCAAGCCCGAGACGCTCCAGAAGACCGACTCCAAGGCCTTCCAGGACATGGCCGACGGCTACAAGGCGATCGCGACCGCGGTCAACGAGGCGGGCGCGCCTCCCGGGGTCTCCGGCGGCGCCAAGCGGCTCGGCGACGTCGTGAAGAGCTTCAACAGCCTCTCGACCTCCTACGCCGATCTTAAGAAGCAGGTCGACGGCCTGGACACCAAGGACCAGGCGAAGTTCGCCTCCGGGCTGCACGACGTCGCCACGCAGATGACCGAGCTGGAGAAGAAGCACCAGAGCGGCACTCAGTCGCTGAAGGCCCTCCAGCAGGGCGAGGTCCAGGACGCCATCGCCCAGCAGCCCAGCTGCAAGAAGGTCGCCTCCTCGACGTCGTCCTCGCCCTCCGCGGCGTCCACGGCGGGCTGATCCACGACCGAGGAGCGATGTCCACGGCGGGTCGGCCGGTGTCCGACGTGGATGGGGGACGGCTGTGTGCGCCGTCCCCCTCGGCCCGCGCGGGACACAATGGGACCGTGACTGACTCCGGACCCGCCCCCCTGCCCGCCGCCGACCGTCCCGAGGCCGCCGCGCGGCTGCGGGACGCGCTGCTGGCCGCCTCCTTCACCGCCGACGGGCTGCTCGAACTGCTCGGCGCGCCCGCGTACACGGCGCTGGCCCGCAGCGAGACCGTGCCCGCGCTACGGGCGACCCGTGGCGACACGCCGCTGGAGACCCTCGTACGGCTCTTCCTGCTCCAGCAGCCCGTGCCCCGCGCGCGGGTGGCCGCCGTGCTCCCCGTCGAGGAGGCGGTCGAGACCGGGTGGCTGGTGCGGGTGGGCGGCGACGAGGTGGCCGCCACGGTGGATGTACGGCCGTACGGCGGGCCCGGCGGCGAGGACTGGTTCATCGTGTCCGACCTGGGCTGCGCGGTCGGCGGCGCGGGCGGTATCGGGCAGCGGGCCGAGGGTGTCGTGCTGGGGGTCGGGGGCGCGTCCACCACGCTCGCCGGGATCACCGTGCGGGCGCCGGTCGCCGCCGCCCTGGACCTCGGCACCGGCTCGGGCATCCAGGCGCTGCACGCCTCCCGGCATGCCACGCGCGTGACGGCGACCGACCTCAACCCCCGCGCGCTGCACATCACGGCGCTCACGCTGGCGCTCTCCGGCGCGCCCGCCGCCGAGCTGCGCGAGGGCTCGCTGTTCGAACCGGTCACCGACGACGAGACGTTCGACCTGATCGTCTCCAACCCGCCCTTCGTGATCTCCCCCGGCGCCCGGCTCACCTACCGCGACGGCGGCATGGGCGGGGACGATCTGTGCCGCTCGCTCGTCCAGCAGGCGGGGGAACGGCTGAACGAGGGCGGGTTCGCGCAGTTCCTCGCCAACTGGCAGCACGTGGCGGGGGAGGACTGGCAGGACAGGCTCAGGTCGTGGGTGCCGCGCGGGTGCGACGCCTGGATCGTGCAGCGCGAGGTGCAGGACGTCACGCAGTACGCCGAGTTGTGGCTGCGGGACGCCGGGGACCACCGGGGCGACCCGGCGGAGTACCAGGCACGGTACGACGCCTGGCTCGACGAGTTCGAGGCGCGCAAGGTCAAGGCGATCGGCTTCGGCTGGATCACCCTGCGCAGGACGGGTGCGGCCGAGCCGTCCCTCATGGTGGAGGAGTGGCCGCACCCGGTCGAGCAGCCCCTCGGGGACACCATCCGGGCGCACTTCGAACGCCTCGACTACCTCCGCGAGCACGACGACGCGGCGCTGCTCGCCCACCACTTCAGGCTGGTCGGCGAGGTGGTGCAGGAACAGGTCGGGCTGCCCGGCGCGGAGGACCCCGAGCACGTCGTGCTCCGCCAGCACCGCGGTATGCGCCGCGCGACCAAGGTGGACACGGTCGGCGCGGGCTTCGCGGGCGTCTGCGACGGCACCCTGAGCGCCGGCCGCATCCTGGACGCCATCGCCCAGCTGATGGGCGAAGACTCCGTCCGCCTCCGCGACCAGACCCCGGCCCAGATCCGCCTCCTGGTCGAACAGGGGTTCTTGGAGCCGGTGGTCTGAGGGGTCGACCCCGCGCGGGACCGCCGAGCACCTGGTTCGGGGGCCTCGTGGGGTCGGCGCGCCTCGTGACCGGCGGCGGCCCCGGACACGCGGGTCGCCGCGCCGTCCGGGGCGCGCGAGGGACGTCGTCCGCGGTGGGCGCGGAAAACGGCGGGACGGGCCCGCCCGGGACGTGCGCACAAGGTGCCGATGGCGGCGGACCCCGGACGTGCCCACATGGGCGGCCCGGCAGGGATCGGACCGACCCGGCCGCACGCCTGCACCCCGAACAGGCGCCCCCGACCGGGCTCGGCGGGCTCGTGACCGGCGGCGGCTCTGGGCTCTGTGTCGGCGTGCCTGTCTGGGTCCGGCGTGGTTCGGGTTGGTCGCGTGGCCCGTTCAGTGGGTCTGGACTCGGCATGGGCGCGCCCGCTGAGGTCCGGCGCGGCTCGGTGGCGGCCGGGGCTCGTGGCTCGGGCCCGCCCGGCACGGCATCGTCCGCGCCGACCGCCGGTGGTCTGCGCGCCCCCGGAGCACGGCAGGCCCATCTGTCCCGGCACCGGCGCCACCGACGGACCGCCGACGCCCCCGCCGCCTTCTTGCCGCGCGCTGCCCCCGCCGTGTCCCGGTGGTCGGCCGCGAAGGTGGATCCTCTCCTAGGGTGCGCCGTCGTACGCGGGAGGCGCGCGCCGTCGGCTTGGGCGCGCCCGGAGGCCCCTCCCGGCCATGGGCGGACTCGTCGTACCCGGTCCGCGCCCGCTTCTGGGCCGGCCGACGCCCAAAGGTGCTCGTCCTCCTCGTCGGCAGGCCGCCGTACGCGGGCGTGCGCCGCCCCGGCTCGGACGCTCGCGGAGGCGGATCCCGTCATGCGAGGGCCCGGCCCGAGACGTCCTCCCTCGGCCCCCGGCCCATGCCCCCGGCGCTCCCGGCCGCCCCGCCGATTGCAAAACGGCCGGAAAAATATCTGGCCCGGGGCGGGGAAGCCGCACTCGCGCTTCCCGCCCCCTCGGGCGTCGTTCCGGCGGCCCCCCGTTCACCCCGATGTCGCCCGGTCGTCGCCCCCGCGTGTCAGGGTCCACGCGCTGGGTGGAGTCGGAAGGGGTGGGTGACGGATGGAGCGGGGGCCGGCGGCTTTCGTCGGATTGGTGTTTGTCCTGTTCGGAGGGGCTCTGCTGGTGTGGACCGGGGTGCGGCTGCGGCGCGGTGAGGCGGTGGCCCTCGGTGTGAACCGGGTCGCATCGGCCACCCTCGCGAGCGTGGCCGGAACCCTCGCGCTGGCCCTCGGCGGCTACTGCCTCACGCGCCTCTGACGTCGGCGGCCGCCCGCTCCCCGGTGCGTCGCGAGAGTAAGAGGAGTGTCACGCTCCGGACAGACCCGGACGGGTACCCGGCACTCCGGGCGGCAGGAATGCCGGTAGTCGGGTTACCGTTCGAGTGGCCGTTGTGGGCTTTTCCCGTTTGACACGGGGGCGGGATGTACCGTCACACTCCGCAGCGCCACACGTGCCAGCAGTACGCCGCGACCCCGGGAGCAAGGCCCGGGGAAGCCACAGCGTCGACCGGAGAGAAGAGCGAAGTTGTCCCCGACCAGCGAGACCGCACAGGGCGGCCGCCGACTCGTCATCGTCGAGTCGCCTGCCAAGGCGAAGACGATCAAGGGCTACCTCGGCCCCGGCTACGTAGTCGAAGCGAGCGTCGGGCACATCCGTGACCTCCCCAACGGCGCCGCCGAGGTGCCCGAGAAGTACACCGGTGAGGTGCGCCGCCTCGGCGTGGACGTCGAGCACGACTTCCAGCCGGTCTACGTGGTCAACGCGGACAAGAAGGCGCAGGTCAAGAAGCTCAAGGACCTGCTGAAGGACTCCGACGAACTCTTCCTGGCCACCGATGAGGACCGCGAGGGCGAGGCCATCGCCTGGCACCTCCAGGAGGTCCTCAAGCCGAAGATCCCCGTCAAGCGGATGGTCTTCCACGAGATCACCAAGGACGCGATCCGCGAGGCCGTCGCCAACCCGCGCCAGCTCAACCAGAAGCTGGTCGACGCCCAGGAGACCCGCCGCATCCTCGACCGCCTCTACGGCTACGAGGTCTCGCCGGTCCTGTGGAAGAAGGTCATGCCCCGGCTGTCGGCCGGCCGTGTCCAGTCCGTCGCCACCCGGCTCGTGGTCGAGCGGGAACGCGAGCGCATCGCCTTCCGCTCCGCCGAGTACTGGGACCTCACCGGCACCTTCTCCACCGGCCGCACGGGCGACTCCTCCGACCCGTCGTCGCTGGTCGCGCGCCTGGCGACCGTCGACGGACGGCGTGTCGCGCAGGGCCGCGACTTCGACTCCGTGGGGCAGCTGAAGACCGCGAACACCCTCCACCTGGACGAGGCGACCGCCCGCGCGCTGGCCGCCGCCCTGGAGAACACCCGCTTCGCCGTGCGCTCGGTGGAGTCGAAGCCGTACCGCCGCTCGCCGTACGCGCCGTTCCGTACGACCACGCTCCAGCAGGAGGCCAGCCGCAAGCTCGGCTACGGCGCCAAGGCGACGATGCAGATCGCCCAGAAGCTGTACGAGAACGGCTACATCACGTACATGCGTACGGACTCCACGACGCTGAGCGAGACCGCCATCGCGGCCGCCCGCGCCCAGGTCACGCAGCTGTACGGCGCCGACTACCTGCCCCCGCAGCCGCGTACGTACGCGGTGAAGGTGAAGAACGCGCAGGAGGCGCACGAGGCGATCCGCCCCTCGGGTGATCGTTTCCGCACCCCCGCGGAGACCGGTCTGACCGGCGACCAGTTCAAGCTGTACGAGCTGATCTGGAAGCGGACCGTCGCCTCCCAGATGAAGGACGCGACCGGCAACAGCGTGACCGTGAAGATCGGTGGCACCGCCGCCGACGGCCGGGACGTGGAGTTCAGCGCCTCCGGCAAGACGATCACCTTCCACGGCTTCCTCAAGGCGTACGTCGAGGGCGCCGACGACCCGAACGCCGAGCTGGACGACCGCGAGCGCCGGCTGCCGCAGGTCGCCGAGGGCGACGCGCTGTCCGCCGAGGAGATCACGGTCGACGGCCACGCCACCAAGCCCCCGGCCCGCTACACCGAGGCATCCCTGGTCAAGGAGCTGGAAGAGCGAGAGATCGGCCGCCCGTCGACCTATGCGTCGATCATCGGCACGATCCTCGATCGCGGCTATGTCTTCAAGAAGGGCACGGCGCTCGTGCCGTCCTTCCTGTCCTTCGCCGTCGTAAACCTTCTGGAGAAGCACTTCGGCCGCCTGGTCGACTACGACTTCACCGCCAAGATGGAGGACGACCTCGACCGCATCGCCCGCGGCGAGGCCCAGGCCGTGCCGTGGCTGAAGCGCTTCTACTTCGGCGAGGGCACCATCAGCGGCGCCGCCGCCGACGCGGGCAACGGCGACGGGGACCACCTCGGCGGCCTCAAGGAACTCGTCACCGACCTGGGCGCGATCGACGCCCGCGAGGTGTCCTCGTTCCCGGTGGCCAACGGCATCGTGCTGCGGGTCGGCCGCTACGGGCCGTACATCGAGCGCGGCGAGAAGGACTCCGAGCAGCACCAGCGCGCCGACATCCCCGACGACCTGGCGCCGGACGAGCTGACCGTCGAGCTGGCCGAGAAGCTGCTGGCCGAGCCCAGCGGCGATGTCGAGCTGGGCGCCGACCCGGCCACCGGCCACCAGATCGTCGCCAAGAAGGGCCGCTACGGCCCGTACGTCACCGAGATCCTCCCCGAGGGCACTCCGAAGACCGGCAAGAACGCGGTCAAGCCGCGCACCGCCTCCCTCTTCAAGTCCATGACGCTGGACACGGTGACGCTGGACGAGGCGCTGAAGCTGATGTCCCTGCCGCGTGTCGTCGGCGCGGACGCCGAGGGCCAGGAGATCACCGCCCAGAACGGCCGCTACGGTCCGTATCTGAAGAAGGGCACGGACTCGCGCTCGCTCCAGTCCGAGGACCAGCTCTTCACCATCACGCTGGAAGAGGCCCTGGCGATCTACGCCCAGCCGAAGCAGCGCGGGCGGGCCGCCGCCAAGCCGCCGCTGAAGGAGCTGGGCGAGGACCCGGTCTCCAAGAAGCCGGTCGTGGTCAAGGACGGCCGCTTCGGGCCGTACGTCACCGACGGCGAGACCAACGCGACCCTGCGCTCCGGCGACAGCGTCGAGGAGATCACTCCGGAGCGCGGCTTCGAACTCCTTGCCGAGAAGCGCGCGAAGGCCCCGGCCAAGAAGACCGCCAAGAAGGCGCCCGCGAAGAAGGCCGCCCCGGCGAAGAAGACCGCCGCCAAGAAGACGGCGGCCAAGAAGACGACGGCGAGCGCCGCGAAGAAGACGACGGCGAAGAAGGCGACCACGAGCGCCGCCAAGAAGGCGACGGCGACCAAGTCGACGGCTTCCGGTTCGGAGGACTGAGCCCGGCTCGGCTCACAGGGCCGAGACCCCGGGCGTCTCGTTTCGCCCCGCGCACGCCCCGGCATCACTTTGGTGTCGGGGCGTGCGCATGCCAGGAGTGCGGGGTGTGGTGTCGGTGGCTGCGGATAGGCTGAACGCATGACGCGAGCCGAGCAGCCAACGGCCCACACTCCAGCACCGGACGACGCCCTGGTCGCGGACTCCCGCGAACGCGCCGTGCGTTCCCTGTTGCGCCGACCGCAATTGCGGCGCCTGTGGAGCGCGCAGCTGGTGAGCGGTGTCGGCGACACCCTCGCCCTCCTCGTCCTGGTCGTCCTCGTCCTCCAGGCGGCGATCGTCCAGGGATCGTTCGGCGGCGGCTACCGAGGCGTGGCGTTCGCGGTCGCGACGGTCTTCGCGGCCCGCGGCCTCGCCGCGCTGCTCTTCGGCGCGGTCCTGCTCGGCCCGCTGACGGCGCTCACCGCCCAGGAGGGCCCGCTCGACCGCCGCTGGACCATGGTCGGCGCCGACGGCCTGCGCGCCGCGCTGCTGATCGTGGCCCCCCTGTGGATCGACTGGACCCCGGCGGACGCACCGGCCGTGCTGCTGGTCACCGCCTTCGTCACCGGCGTCGCCGAGCGGCTGTGGACGGTGTGCCGCGAGGGCGCGGCCCCGGCCCTGCTGCCCGCCCCGCCGCCGGAGGGCGCGACCGTCCGGCCGCTGCCCGACCACATGGACGCCCTGCGCCGCCTCGCGCTGCGCACCGCCTTCCTCGCCGTACCGCTGGCCGCCGCCGCCCTGGTCGTCGCCGCCCTGCTGAACAACCTGCTGGGCACCGGCCTGCCCTGGTTCGACCAGCACCACGCGGCCCTCGCGTCGTATGTGGCGGCGGGCCTGTTCGCCGCCTCCCTCTCCCTGCTGACCTTCCTGGAGCTGCCCGGCACGCGCACCCCGCGCCCCCGGTCCCCGCTGGAGGGCCTGCGCCGCCCGCGCACCGGCGCCGGTGTCGACAAGGGGCGCACGGGCGCGATCCCGCTGCTCGTCCTCGCCTGCGCCGCCGTGGCCGGTGTCATCGCCGCCGCCGTCTCCGTGTGCGTGCTGCACGCGACCGACCTGGGCGGCGGCCCGGTCCTGTTCGGCCTGCTGGTGCTCGGCCTGACCGGTGGCGTCGCCGCCGGCATCCGTACGGCCCCCGCGGTGCTGCCCTCGCTGTCCCGCCGCCGGCTGCTGGCCCTGGCGATCGCCTTCACCGGCATCGCGCTGCTGGCCGCCGGTCTGGTCCCGGACGTCACCACGGTGCTGCTGATCGTCACCCTGGCGGGCCTGGGCGCGGGCGTCGCCGCCAACACCGGGCACGCCCTGCTCGACCAGGAGACCGAGGACTACCGCCGGGCGCGCGTCACCGAGCACCTCCAGGCCGTCGTCCGCGTCTTCATAGCGCTGGGCGCGGTGATCGCCCCGGTGGTCGCCGGGCTGATCGGCCGCCACCGGCTGGAGAACGGCCGCTTCGTGTTCGCGCACGGCGGCGCCTCGTTCACCCTGATGCTGGTCGGCGCGCTGCTGCTGCCGGTGGCCGCGCTGGTGCTCGCCAAGGTGGACGACCGGTCCGGCATCCCGCTGCGCCAGGACCTCAAGGACGCGCTGCTCGGCGGCGACGACCCGGTCGAGGCGCAGGCCGTGAACGGCTTCTTCATCGCCCTGGAGGGCGGCGACGGCGCCGGCAAGTCCACCCAGGCCGAGGCCCTCGCCGAGTGGATCCGCGGCAAGGGCCACGAGGTCGTGCTCACCCGCGAGCCGGGGGCCACCCCGGTGGGCAAGCGGCTGCGCTCGATCCTGCTGGACGTCTCCTCGGCCGGCCTGTCCCACCGCGCGGAGGCGCTGCTGTACGCCGCCGACCGCGCCGAGCACGTCGACACCGTCGTACGCCCCGCCCTGGAGCGCGGCGCGGTGGTGATCTCCGACCGCTACATCGACTCCTCCGTCGCCTACCAGGGCGCGGGCCGCGATCTGTCCCCGACCGAGATCGCCCGCATCAACCGCTGGGCGACCGACGGCCTGGTGCCGCACCTGACCGTGCTGCTGGACGTCGCCCCGGAGGCCGCCCGGGAGCGGTTCACCGAGGCGCCGGACCGGCTGGAGTCGGAGCCCGCGGAGTTCCACGCGCGCGTGCGCTCCGGTTTCCTCACCCTGGCTGCCTCCGACCCCGGCCGCTATCTGGTGGTCGACGCCGGGCAGGAGCCCGAGGCCGTCACCACCGTGATCCGGCACCGCCTCGACACCGTGCTGCCGCTGTCCCAGGCCGAGATCGAGGCCCAGGAGGAGGCGCGCAGGAAGGCCGAGGAGGAGGCCCGCCGCAAGGCCGAGGAAGAGGCCGCGCGCAAGGCCGAGGAGGAGCGCCTGGAGCGGGAGCGCCAGGAGGAGCTGGCCCGGCTGCGGGCCGAGGAGGAGGAGCGCAAGCGCCGCGAGCTGGAGGAGGCGCAGCGCCGCGAGGCCGAGCGGCAGGCCGAGGAGGCCCGGCAGCGGGCGGCCGAGGCGGCCCGGCGCGCCGAGGAGGAGCGGCTGCGGCTGCTCGCCGAGGAGAAGGCCCGCGCCGAGGAGGAGGCGCGCCGCAAGGCGGAGGAGGAGCGCCGCCGCCAGCAGGCCGAGGAAGAGGCCCGGCTGCGCGCGGAGGAGGAGGCCCGCCAGGCCCGGATCCGCGCCGAGGAGGAGGCCCGCGAGGCCAAGGAGCGTGCCGAGGAGGCGGCCCGGCGCCTGGAGGCGCAGCGCAAGGCGGAGAGCGCCCTGCTCCGTGCCGAGGAGGCCCGCCGCCAGGCCGCCGAGGCCGCGGCGGCCGCCGATGTGGCCGCCCGCAGGCCCGGCAGCCCCCAGCCGAAGGCCCCCGGCGTGACCTCGGACGCGGTCACGGTCGCCACCCCGGTGGTGTCGCCCGGCCCCGGCACGGACGAGACGGTGCCCACGCCGGTCGTCTCGCCGGACGAGGACGAGCGGCCCTTCGGCCGGGATGCCCGGAACGCCCGTCACTCCTCCTCCGAGGCCGAGACGACCGCCGAGCTGCCCCAGCCGCCGGCCGCTCCCGGCGCCGCGGACGAGACGGCGGTGCTGCCGCAGGTGCCCGTGAGCGCCGCGGATGAGACGGCCGTGCTGCCGCAGGTCCCCGCGAGCGCCGCCGACGAGACCGCCGTACTGCCGCAGGTGAGCGCGGACGAGACGGCCGTGCTGCCGCCCGTGCGCGAGGACGCCCCGGCGGACCGGATGCCGCGCGGCTTCTTCCGCGACGAGCGGACCGCGGGCCCGGACGGCTCCGAGGACCGCACCCGCGAGATGCCCCAACCCGGCACCGGGGGCACCGCCCGTCGCCGCCCGCGCCCCGACTGGGCCGAGGAGACCCCGCTGGACGATCTGCCGTCCCTGGCGGACGAGTTGCTGGGCTCGTACGACGACGAGGACGGGCCCCGCAGGGGTCGCCGGGGCTGATCCCGGACTCCTTCGAGGACGGCGCTCGCGTCCTGCTGCGGCAGGGGGCGGGCGCCGTCCGCGTTTCCGGCGTGGTCCTGGTTGTCAGACCCCACCCGCACAATGGAGGTCGGAACGCGGAGTGTGACGGAAGGGCGGCGTGACCCATGAGCGTGTGGGACGACCTCGTCGGGCAGGAGAAGGTGAGCGCGGTGCTGGGCGCCGCCGCTCGGGACGCCGACGCCCTGGTCACCGCCGCCGCGGCGGACGAGCCGCTGCCGGAGACGTCCCGGATGACGCACGCGTGGCTGTTCACCGGGCCGCCCGGCGCGGGCCGCGACCAGGCGGCGCGGGCCTTCGCCGCGGCCCTCCAGTGCGTGAGCCCCGACCGGGCCCTCGGCGGCGCCCCCGGCTGCGGCTTCTGCGACGGCTGCCACACCGCGCTGCTCGGCACCCACGCGGACGTCACCGCGGTCGCCGCCGTCGGCGCGGAGATCCTGGTGAAGGACATGCGGGACACGGTCCGCAAGTCGTTCACCGCGCCGGCGAACGGCCGCTGGCAGATCATCCTGGTCGAGGACGCCGAGCGGCTGAACGAGAAGTCGGCGAACGCCGTGCTCAAGGCCGTCGAGGAGCCCGCCCCCCGCACGGTCTGGCTGCTGTGCGCCCCCTCCATCGAGGACGTCCTGCCGACCATCCGCTCCCGCTGCCGCCACCTGAACCTGCGCACCCCGTCCGTGGACGCGGTCGCCGACATGCTCGTACGACGCGACGGCGTGGACCCCCGGGCCGCCGCCGACGCCGCCCGCGCCACCCAGGGGCACGTGGACCGCGCCCGGCGCCTGGCCACCGACCCGGCCGCCCGCGAGCGCCGCGCCGCCGTCCTGAAGCTCCCGCTGCGCCTGGACGAGGTCGGCGCCTGCCTGCGGGCCGCCCAGGAACTGGTCGACGCGGCCGCCGAGGACGCCAAGCAGCTCGCCGAGGAGATGGACGGCAAGGAGGCCGAGGAGATGAAGGCGGCGCTCGGCGCGGCCCAGGGCGGCCGGCTGCCGCGGGGCACGGCGGGCGTGATGAAGGACCTGGAGGACATGCAGAAACGCCGCCGGACCCGCACCCAGCGCGACAGCCTGGACGTGGCCCTCGGCGACCTCACCACCTTCTACCGCGACGTCCTCGCCCTCCAGCTCGGCTCCCGGGTGGCACTCGCCAACACCGACGCGGAGGACGCCCTGGACCGGCTGGCCCGCGCCGGTTCCCCGGAGTCCACCCTGCGCCGCATCGAGGCGATCGCCGCGTGCCGCGAGGCCCTGGACCGCAATGTGGCTCCGCTGCTTGCGGTGGAGGCGATGACGATGGCGTTGCGGGCGGGCTGACGATGGCGATGGCGTTGCGGGCGGGCGGGCTGACGTTGCCCCACCTGATCCCCCCGCCCTGCCCCACCTGATCCCCCCCGCCCCGCTCCGTCCCCCGTACGGGGCGACAATCCCGACTCCTCGCATCCGTCGCATCGCCCAGCGTTACCCTCGCCTGATGCAGACCAGGTCCTTCCCCTCCCGGCCGCGTGACGGGCGCCCCGCGGCCCGCGCCCGGTTCACGGCCGTCGCCCTGATGACCGCGGCGCTCCTCGTGTCCGCGTGCTCCCCTGGCAGCAGCTCGATCAAGCCGTCCTCGGCGGCGTCGGCAGGGACCGACGCGGCGAGCGTCCCCGTCCTGGCCCCGCTGCCGCGCGCGCTTCCGGCCGCGCTGGCGCCGTACTACACACAGCGGCTGACCTGGCGCGACTGCGGCGCCCCCGGCTTCCAGTGCGCCACGATGAAGGCGCCGCTGGACTACGACCGGCCGGGCGCGGGCGACGTACGGCTCGCGGTGACCCGCAAGGCCGCCACCGGCAAGGGCAAGCCGCTCGGTTCCCTGCTGGTCAACCCGGGCGGCCCCGGCGGCTCGGCGGTCGGCTACCTCCAGCAGTACGCCGCTCTGGGCTACCCCGCCGAGGTCCGCGCCCGCTACGACATGGTGGCGATGGACCCGCGCGGCGTCGCCCGCAGCGAGCCCGTCCAGTGCCTCGACGACCGCGGGATGGACACGTACACACAGACCGATGTGACCCCCGACGACCGGGCGGAGCAGAACGCGGCGGTCGCGGCGGACGAGAAGTTCGCCCGTGCCTGCGGGGAGCACTCGGCGCGGCTGCTGCGGCATGTCTCCACGGTCGAGGTGGCCCGGGACACGGACATCCTGCGCGCGGCGCTGGGCGACGCGAAGCTGAACTACGTCGGGGCGTCGTACGGCACGTTCCTCGGCGCGACCTACGCCGGTCTCTTCCCGAGCCGGGTGGGCCGGATGGTCCTGGACGGCGCGCTGGACCCCTCGCTGGACTCCCGCACGGTGAACCTGGAGCAGGCCCAGGGCTTCGAGACGGCGTTCCAGGCGTTCACCCAGGACTGCCTGCGCCGCACCGACTGCCCGCTCGGGAGCAGGGGTACGACGCCGACGCGGGCCGCCGACCACCTCAGGGCCTTCTTCCGCAAGCTGGACGGCCACCCGGTGGCGACCGGCGACGGCGACGGCCGCAAGCTGGGCGAGGCGCTGGCCACCACCGGCGTGATCGCGGCGATGTACGACGAGGGCGCCTGGGCCCAGCTGCGCGCGGCGCTGACCTCGGCGATGAAGGGTGACGGCGCGGCGCTGCTCGCCCTCTCCGACAGCTACTACGAGCGCGACGCCAAGGGCCACTACAGCAACCTGATGATGGCCAACAACGCCGTGAACTGCCTGGACCTGCCGCCCGCCTTCACCGGCCCCGATCAGCTGCGGCAGGCGCAGTCCGCGTTCGAGAAGGCGTCACCGGTCTTCGGCGAGGGCCTGGCCTGGCAGTCGCTGAACTGCGCGTACTGGCCGGTGCGGGCCACGGGCGAGCCGCACCGCATCACGGCGAAGGGCGCGGCGCCGATCGTGGTCGTCGGCACCACCCGGGATCCGGCCACCCCCTACCGCTGGGCCCAGTCCCTGGCCGGCCAGCTCTCCTCCGGCCACCTCCTGACCTACGCAGGCGACGGCCACACCGCCTTCCTCCGCGGCAGCACCTGCGTCGACTCCGCCATCGACACCTACCTCCTCCACGGCACCCCGCCCTCCCGGGCCAAACGCTGCTCCTAGAGCGTGTCTCTTTGATGGGTTGGTCAGTTGATCGGATGTGTCTGTCCGATTAGTGATCACTGATGCGATGTGGGACCGGATCGAGCCGCTGATGCCGGCCGATCCGGTCCGCGGGCGG